>PLRT01000048.1 GCA_003164915.1 Hyphomicrobiales bacterium
GGATCAGCCGCAATCGCCGCCTGACACGCGATTTCGAACGCTACGCAAGGACCGTCGCCGCTTTCGTGCGCCTCGCCATGATCCGCATCATGCTCAAACGCCTGACCAAGCCAAGCCTTTGCTCATGAATCCATTCTTCTTGGATCGGCTCTTAGGCGGCAAGCTTCATCTCGGGGATTTCCGACGGTATGATCAACTTCGCATCGGTCGCCGCGATTACTTGCTCGACGGTGACGCCCGGCGCCAGTTCCCTTACGGCAAGGCCTTCGTCGGTCGGCTCGATCACCGCGAGCTCGGTGACGATGAGACTGATGCGCCGGGCCGAGGTCAACGGCAGCGTGCATTGCTTCAGGATCTTCGGCTTGCCCTTGGCGGTATGGATCATCGCGACGATGACCCGCTTGCAGCCGGTGACGAGATCCATCGCGCCGCCCATGCCGGGCACCATCTTGCCCGGAACCACCCAATTGGCGAGCAGGCCGCGCTCGTCGACCTCCAGGCCGCCCAGCACCGTGAGGTCGACATGGCCGCCGCGGATCAGGCCGAAAGAAAAGGCGCTGTCGAAGGCGCAAGCGCCCGGCACAGCGCCGACAAGGGCGCCGCCCGCGTCGCCGAGAAAGTAGTTCTCCAGGCCCGGGTGAGGCAGGGCCGCCAAGCCGATCAGCCCGTTCTCCAACTGGAAGAACACGTCGACGCCAGGCGGAAGGTAATGGGTGACCATGGCGGGCAACCCAATGCCAAGGTTGACGAGGTCGCCGTCCTTGAGTTCGAGCGCGATGCGGCGCGCGATGAGTTCCTTAGCGTCCATTGAGCTTCTCTCTTTCCACCAAATGGTCGACCAACACGGCCGGCGTGACCACATCGTCGGGCGGGATCACGCCGACAGGGACGATTTCCGCCGCTTCCGCGATGACCGTCGCAGCCGCCATGGCCATGATCGGATTGAAATTGCGCGAGGTGAGCGCATACTCGAGATTGCCGATGTGATCGGCGCGGTGTGCTGCGATCAAGGCGAAGTCCGCCGTCAGCGGCAATTCGAGCAGGAACATCTTGCCCTCGATCTCGATCTGCCTCTTGCCCTCCGCGACGACGGTCCCGATGCCGGTCGTAGTCAGGACGCCGCCCAGACCGTAGCCGCCCGCCCGAATGCGTTCGGCCAGAGTCCCCTGCGGGCACAGTTCGACGATCGTTTCGCCGGCGATCATTTGGCGCCCGATCTCGGGGTTGGTGCCGATGTGCGACGCCACCATCCGCTTGACGACCTTGGCGTCGACCAGGCGGCCAATGCCGACTCCGGGACGCGCCGCGTCGTTGCCGATCACCGTCAAGTCCTTGCGTCCTTGGCGCAACAGTTCGCCGATCAGTCGATGCGGCGAACCGACGCCCATGAAACCGCCGATCATCAGCGACGCGCCGTCGGGAATCATCTCGACCGCTTCCGCTAGCCCTATAGCCTTGTGCATGGTTTCGCTCTTCGTTGGTTTCCGGAGGCTGCGCCGTCTCGAGAAAGCGTCCTGCGCACCCGCCCTGAGGCGCGCCGGACCGATTGGATTGCGTTGTTGAATTCGTTCCCGTCGCGACGCGTTGGCGTCTCGCGAAACGACCGTTCGGCCGCCTAGCGCTCGACGCACATGGCCACGCCCATGCCTCCGCCCACGCACAGCGTCGTCAGGCCCTTCTTCGCGTCGCGTCGCTGCATCTCGAACAGCAAGGTTGTCAGCACCCGCGCGCCCGAGGCGCCGATCGGATGGCCGAGCGCGACGGCGCCGCCGTTCACGTTGACCTTGGCGACGTCCCAGCCGAGATCCTTGTTGACCGCACAGGCCTGCGCCGCGAACGCCTCGTTGGCTTCGATCAGGTCGAGGTCAGCGATCGTCCAGCCGGCGCGCTGCAGCGCCTTGCGGCTGGCGGGGATCGGCCCCGTGCCCATCAGCGCCGGGTCGACGCCAGCGGCGGCGAAGCTGGCGATGCGGGCCAACGGCTGCAGTCCGCGTTGTTGCGCGCTGGCTGCGCTCATCAGGACCAGCGCTGCGGCGCCGTCGTTGATGCCGCTGGCGTTGCCTGCCGTCACTGTGCCGTCCTTTGCGAACGCCGGCCGGAGTTTCGCCAACCCCTCGGCGTTGGCGTCGTGGCGGATGTACTCGTCGTTCTCCACGATGACGTCGCCCTTGCGGCCCTTCACCGTCACGGCGACGATCTCGTCCCTGAAGCGTCCCGCCTTCTGCGCCGCCGACGCCTTTTGCTGGCTGGCGAGCGCCAACGCGTCCTGGTCCGGCCGGCTGATCTGATAGGCCTTGGCGACGTTTTCCGCGGTGACGCCCATGTGGTAGCCATTGAAGATGTCCCACAACCCGTCCTTGATCATGGTGTCGACCAGCGACAGATCGCCCATCTTGACGCCCGAGCGGAGATAGGCGGCATGCTGCGACAGGCTCATGCTCTCCTGACCGCCGGCGACGACGATTTCGCTCTCGCCGGTGCGGATCTGCTGCGCCGCCAGCGCCACCGCGCGTAAGCCCGAACCGCATACTTGATTGACGCCGAACGCGATCTTGTCGTCGGGCACGCCGGCGGCCCGGGCCGCCTGCCGCGCCGGGTTCTGGCCCTGATTGGCGGTCAGCACCTGGCCGAGGATCACTTCGTCGACTGCGGCCGGCTCGAGCTGCGCCCGCACGAGCGCCGCTCGAATCGCCGCTTCGCCGAGCTGGTAGGCCGGAACGGCGGCGAACGCGCCGTTGAAGCTGCCGATCGGCGTGCGCGCAGCGGCCACAATCACGATGTCCATCATTGTCTCCTCACCAAATCTCATTTCGAATTCTGGCGGGCCGCTCAGGCGACCTCGAACAGTCCAGCCGCGCCCATGCCGCCCCCGACGCACATCGTCACCACGACGTGCCGAACGCCACGGCGCTTGCCTTCGATCAGGGCGTGGCCGACCAAGCGCGCGCCCGACATTCCGTACGGATGTCCGATTGCGATCGCGCCGCCGTCGACGTTGTAGATGTCGGGATCGATGCCGAGGCGGTCGCGGCAATAGAGGGCCTGGCAGGCGAACGCCTCGTTCAGCTCCCACAGCCCGATATCGGCGACCTTCAGGCCGTGCAGCGCCAAGAGCTTCGGCACGGCGAAGACGGGGCCAATGCCCATCTCCTCCGGAGCGCAGCCCGCGACCGCCATGCCGCGATAGATTCCCAAAGGCTGCAGCCCGCGTCTTTCCGCGGTCTTCGATTCCATGATCACGCAGGCGGACGCGCCGTCCGAGAGTTGGCTCGCGTTTCCGGCGGTAACGACGCCGCCCTCAATGACCGGCTTGAGATCACGCAGAGCCTCGTATGTGGTATCGGGCCTGGCGCCCTCGTCCTTCGTCAGCGTGATCTCTTTGAGTGTCTTCGCGCCGGTCGCTCGGTCGACGACTTCCATAGTCGTGCGGACGGGAACGATTTCGGCGTCGAACCGGCCCGCATTTTGCGCTGCAGCCGTGCGTCGCTGAGATTCGAAGGCGTATCGGTCCTGCGTTTCGCGCGTGACGCCGTACTTTCTCGCAACGAACTCCGCGGTCTGGAGCATCGGCATATACGCGTGGGGCGCCCAGGCGGTGACGCTCGGGTCGGCATCCCGCCGCACCCAGTCCGTGTAGGCGTTCTGCACCATCGAGATGTTGTCGTGCCCGCCGCCGACGGCGATATCCATTTCGCCATGGACGACTTGCTTGGAGGCGGTCGCAATCGCCATCAGGCCCGACGAACACTGGCGGTCGATTGTTTGTCCGGGGACTTCAAAGGGAAGCCCGGCGGCGAGGCTGGCGAAACGCGCGATGTTGCTGCCAGCGGTGCCGGCGGTCAGCACGCAACCGATGACGACGTCCTCGATTTCGCGGCTATCGACGCCTGAACGCGCGACAGCGTTTCTGATCGCGTGAGCCAAGAGCGTCGGCGATTTCGTCGCGTTGAAAGCGCCCTTGAACGCCCGACCGATCGGCGTCCTCGCGGTCGAAACGATAACGGCTTCTCGCATTTTGCGCTTTCACCCGTCTGTCGAAGGCCGAAGCGCCGCGCGTTCAAAAAGGCGTCGCCCCCCAAAGTTCGGATGAGTCGCCTCACCGGACTTGAGGGCCATAAGCGTCCGTTGAACGACCAAAGTGAATGTTAGAACGAGCTACAAAATCCCGATATATGTGTAGCGCATTCACACCAGCGAGGATTTCGGATGCGTGCCGACGCCGGGAGACAACACAGGACTTGCAGTGCGGCCCCTCGGGTCAGATTTGATGACGCTTGCTTGCGTCCGGCAGCGTCGGCAGCCCGGGCGCCCGGCCCTGCGAGCCACCAGAAAAGCGGAGGACGGGATCGGCGACGGAAAGGCCGCGAGTCTTGCGCGCCTTCGACGGCGCCGCTCCGTTGCCTTTCCGCTGGCTGCCGATCGTCGGCGATGTGGCCGATTCACATATGAAAGTGCGATATTTACGTCGACTTAATACGCTCTCGTGGTCTATGAATGTCGCCTCAGGGCGGATTTCGTCCGGCCGGAGTTCGGTCCTTTCATAGGGGCCAGGAGGTTGCTTCGTGTCCGGCAACATTCTTCCCATCATCGCGACCATTCTCGAAAAGACGGCGCTCGGGGCGCACGATTCAGAAATCGCGGAATTGATCGAGACGGTGCGGGACGCATCGCCTTCGGCTTCGATCGGGCATGACATCGAGCGGCTGCACCTTCATCTGAACGCCGTCGCTCAAGTCATCCGCGAGAGTCGAATAACCGAACGTGGACTCAATCTGCTGAATGAAACGACTCACGATCTCGCCAGTACTCTGGCGTTGCAGGACCTCCTGCGGACGATCGTCAGCCGCGCCCGCAGCCTTGTCGGCGCCAACGTCGCTTACCTGACGCGACTCAACGAAGATCACACCATCATGCGGACCGTCGCAGCCGAAGGGCTGATCTCGCCGGCCACCTGGGAGCTCTCGGCCAACATCGGCGTCGGCGCCGTCAGTCTCATCGCCAGCTCCATGAGTTTCTTCGACACGCAGGACTATCTCGGCGACCAGCGCTTCCGCCATGCGGATTCCTTCGATCGCGCCTTCAAAGCCGAGAGCATCGTCTCACTCGCCGGCTTTCCGATTCTTTCGGAAGACAAACTGCAGGGCATCCTGTTCATCGCAGACCGCTATCATCGCAAGCTGTCCGGGCGCGAAATTTCCGTGCTGGGCTCCTTCGCGCTCCACGCCGGCGTCGCGATGCGCAACGCCCACGCCTTCACAATGCTGTCGGAGGCGCTTGCCGAGGCGGAGCGCAACCGCGTCGCGCTGGTCGACCACATCCATCGGGTCGACATTTCCGCCACGGCGCATGACGAGATGACTTCGCTGTTGGCGAAGGGCACGGAATGGCCGCTCTTCATTCTGCGCATGGCCAATCAGATCAACGGCGCGATCATTCTCTACGACGAGGCCTTTGCGATCAGAGAGCGGTTCGCGTCGGAGGCCTATCGTGGGCATTTGGCTGCGGATCTCAAGGACGGCAAAATCGATTCGTCGTTGCTGATCAGCGCCGTTTCCAAGTCGCGCCACAACGGGCAGTCGGTCGTCATGCTCGACGTCGGCGACGAGCACTGTCGCGCCATGGCGCTGCACGGCGGCGCCGGAAGAGGCGAGAGCCTCGTCATCTGTCACTTGGGAGAACTGGATCCGATCGATATCCGCAATCTGGAACGCAGCACCGTGGCGCTCTCGATCGCCAAGCTGTGGAGCGAGAAACGCGAGACGGAACAGTTGATCGCTTCGTCGACTCTGCTGCGCCATCTCATTCTCGTCAACCCGCCGGACGCTTCTACGATCTCCGCGATCCGGGACCGGCTGAAGATCGCGACGGATCAACCGGTGATGCTGGCGCTGATCGCGATCTCCGGCCTCGATCGCGCGACGCAGACGACGATGATCCGCGAGTCGGGCGCCAAGTTGAATCTGCTCGTCGATCTCGTGAACGACACCTACCTGGCGGTCGGTCCCGAAAAGTCGATACGCAGTCTGCTTCAAATCCTGCTCCGCCGCCGCAGCGACTGGGAGATCGGCGGCGTCGTGTCGGATCCGTTCTTCGATCTGACGCAGGCCGCCGTGCAATACGCCCAAATCGAACAGGCGCTTCTGGTGTTGCGAAAAATGAACCGCCTCAACCGGTTCGTCGAACACTCGCAGGTCAACCTCTTCGCCAAGCTGTTCGAAGTCGGGGACGTTTCGCGCATCGCGCGGTATGTGGAGCGGATCCTTGCGCCGATCGAGGAGCGGGATCCGCGTCAGAAGACGCAGCTCAAGAAGACGCTGCTGTGTTACATCGACAGCGAGCACAACATCGTGCGCACGGCCGAGCTTCTCGGCGTCCATGTCAACACCGTGCGCCAACGGCTGGACACGCTTCGCGAGATCACCGGCGGCTGGGACGATCCGATCGCCGCGCTGGAACTGCACGTCGCATTGCGCCTCGATGCGATCACGGCGCCGCCGGAGCGGGCGTCGACGGCGCCTTAGACGGAACTCAGGGAGCGAGTCGCCCTCTGCCGAGGCGGGCCAACTCCGCGAACTTCCGCGTTTGCGACAAGGCGTCATCGAGCGGGAATGACGCCGCTCGGGAGATTTCGTCCCAGCGCGCCGCGATCGAGTCGGGCGACCGCTCCGTTTCGTCGAGATAGACGCCTCGCGTCTCCTCGATGCGCGTCACGGCGAAGACGCCGGCGCCGGCGCCGAGGATGACCCGCGAGGGCGCGCCTTCGCTGGCGAGGAACAGCACAGCCGGCGTCACGGATTCGGGCGAAAGCAGCGCAGCGTCGTCGGGCGTCAGCAAGCCGTCCGTCATGGCGGTCGCCGCGGTCGGGGCGAGCGTGTTGACGCGAATCCCGTATTTCGCGCCTTCGAGATGCAGCACGTTCATCAGCCCGATCATCGCGGCCTTTGCGGCGCCGTAGTTGGCCTGGCCGAAGTTGCCGTAAATGCCGGACGCCGAGGAAGTGAAGACGATGCGCCCGTAGTTGCGCTCGCGCATGCCGTTCCACACCGCCTTCGAACAATTGGCAGAGCCGGTCAGATGCACGCGAACGACGCGATCGAAATCGCTCATTTCCATCTTGGCGAACGACTTGTCGCGCAGGATGCCGGCGTTGTTGACGAGGATGTCGACCCGGCCCCATTCCTTTTCGGCCCGCGCGACCATCGCCGTGATCTGCTCGAGATTGACGACATCCGCTCCGTCGGCCATTGCGACGCCGCCGGCGGCGCGAATCTCGCCGACGACTTTCAACGCGCTTTCGGAGGCCGCGCCGTCCTTGCCGATGTCGTTGACCACCACTTTGGCGCCGCGGGCAGCCAATCCCAGCGCGTGGCAGCGTCCGAGGCCGCCGCCCGATCCGGTGATAATCGCGACTCTGCCATCGAAGCGAATGGTCATGTTTCCGGGTTCTCCTTCAGACCGCACAACAATCTCGGCGACGCCGTCGATCGGAGAACCGAGGTCGGGTCTGTTTGCCGCCCAGGGAATCGCAACGGCCTCGCTCCGCCGCGGCGAGCGGCAGGGTGCGGCGCGGCGGGTCGTACGGGCCACCCTCGTCGATACGGGGCGTCGCCGCGATCACATGTTTGGCGACGACGACGTGGTCTCCCGCGCCGGCGCCGCGCCCTTTCGTCCCCCCATTCGGATGGCGGCGGGGACTTTAGCTTCGAAACCCGACTTTGTCCGCACCCTTCGTCTCCAGGATTTCGCGCGCCTCTGAAGGCGTCGCGATCTCCAGCGACAGTTCCTCGAGGATGCGGCGGATCTTGAGCACCTGCACCGCGCATGACGGCGCCAGCTGGCCGCGCCCGAGATACAGATTGTCTTCGAGGCCTACGCGAACATGGCCGCCCATGATTGCGCCCATCGTGACCAGGGGCGTCTGGTGCCGTCCCGCGCCGAGTACGGAGAATTCGTAGTTGTCGCGCCCGAGCAGCCGGTCGGCCGTGCTGCGCATCAGGAACAGGTTCTCAGGATCGGTGTTGAGCCCACCCATGATGCCGAGGCAGCATTGCAGAAACAGCGGCGGCTTCACGAGCCCCTCGTTGACGAAGTAGGCGAGGTTGCAAACGTGCCCGACGTCGTAGCACTCGAACTCGAAGCGCGTGCCGTGCGCTTGGCCGAGCCGCTCGATGATGCTGCGGATGTCGGCGAACGTATTGCGGAAGATGACGTCTTCCGAACCCTTGATATGGCCCTGTTCCCAGGGATGCTTCCATTCCGTGATGCCGCCTCCCGCCTTATGGAACGCAAAATTCATCGACCCCATGTTGAGCGAGCACAGCTCCGGCTTGGCGACCAGCGGGTAGGCGAGACGGTCATCGAGCGTCATGCGGGAGCTTCCCCCCGTCGTGATGTTGATGATCGCATCGGTCTGCGCCGCGATCTTGGGGACAAACTGGCTGAACACGGCCGGGTCGGGCGTGGGACTTCCGTCAGCGGCGTTGCGGGCATGAAGGTGCAGGATCGCGGCGCCTGCGCGCGCCGCGTCGATCGCCTGTTGGGCGATCTGTTCCGGACCGGCCGCCAGAAATTCCGACATCGACGGCGTGTGCACCGAGCCGGTGATGGCGCACGAGATGATGACCTTGCGTCTTTTCAGTTTCACAGTCTTTGCTCCATGACGGCCTGATCAGGCGGTCTCGGTGTTTCCGTCGACGCTGATGATTTGGCCGCTGATGTTGCGCGCCAGATCGGAGGCGAGAAACAGAGCCAGGTTGGCGACGTCTTTGGCCTCGACCATTCTCCGCAAGGAGATCTTGCGAAGGAATTCGTTGCGCATTTCTTCGAAGGAGAGGCCCATGGCCTCCGCGCGGGCGGCGATGACGCGGTCCATCCGCGGGCCCTGCACACCGCCGGGGAGGATGGCGTTGGCGCGAACGCCCAAGGGCCCAAGCTCGATCGCCAGCGACTTGACGAGGCCGACGATCGCCCATTTGGTCGCGGAATACGGGGTGCGAAATCCGTACCCCACGCGTCCGGCGACCGAACTCATCCCGATGATTGATGGATTGCGTTTGGAGTCCTTGAGGAACGGCACGAACCGTTCGAGAAAGTAGAATTGCGATTTGAGGTTGACGTCGATCGTCCTGTCGACGTCGGCGGCGGTCAGCTCGTCCACGCGACCCGTCGGTCCCGCGATGCCGGCGTTGTTGACCAGCAGATCAAGGCCGCCAAACCGAGCCGAGACATCGACAACAACGCGATCCACGTCCTCGGCGCGTGACGCGTCGCCAATCGTTCCCGTCAGCCCCGGCACGGCGTCAATCGTCGCCGCGAGAGTCGATTCGACCACATCGGTCACGTGAACCTTCGCGCCGGCGGCGACGAAGCTCTCCGCGATGGTTCGACCGATCCCGCTCGCGCCCGCAGTCACCAGAACACAAAGATTGCGCACGTCGATTTCCGGATTGCGCACATCGATTTCGGGAATGGTCAGCGCGGAAATCAAAGAACTCCCCCCTGTTCGAACAAGTTGCGCAATAGGCGCAGGGAGGGAGATGAAATTGAATGTGATTGGGAGCTACATAATCGGAAATTAAATGTGGCGTACATACACTACAGGTCGGCGTGCTTCCGGTACGGGCAAATCCGCTGAAGCGGCGCGGCGCCGACCGCAGCGCCGGAACGACAAATCTCCAGTCGTGCGCGTTTCGGCGCCCACGCGGCCCCATGCGCAGGCGAGCCTAGCTCTCTGAAATGGCGCTTGAACCGTCGGCAGCGGTCAAGTTCAGGTCTGCGCCGAACTGGGTCTCGCCTGGACTCGAATGCTAAGCAGCGCCCCCCGCCGATCTCGAGCAACACAACATCTTCAGAGGCTTTGGGCGCGATCGGTAATTGGACCCGGCGTTGAATGGCGAATATTTGCAGGATCTGTAAACGCTGGCGATAGACCCCCGGCATCTCAGCGCCCACAAGGTTCGTTTCTTCATTCGGCTTAGAGCGCCCCGCCTTACAAACTTGTCGAGGCGCCGATCGTCTCTTCTGTGTTTTGGCGCAACGTCCGGTTGCGCTTCCTAATGACCTCTTGAGAGCTTCCGAGCGGAGCTCGGCATTCGTTATTCATCGTCGTTTCTGGAACACAGTCTTTTGCGTCAGGCCTTCCAATTCTGGCGCCGCCGCGCTGGCGAGGGCGTTGTGTCAGCGCGGCGTTCTCAATTCCTGGTTTATCCCGACGAGGCTCCTCGGAAACGCCCGATCGCTGCGCGGGCCGCCGACCGGCTCTTTCGGCGCCGGACGCTTGGGTCAAATCAGACCATGTACTGACCGCCGTTTATGGTCAGCGTCGAGCCGGTGATGAAGCCGGACTCGTCGGCGGCGAGAAATACGACGCAGCGCGCGATCTCCTCAGGCTCGCCGAGCCGGCGCACCGGGATCTGCGGCAAGATCGCCTTCTCCAGCACGTCTTTCGGCACCGCCATCACCATCTCGGTGGCGATGTAGCCGGGGCAGATCACGTTGACGGTGATTCCCTTGTTGGCGTTCTCCTGCGCCAGCGCCTTGGTGAAGCCGATGTCGCCCGCCTTCGAGGCGGAATAGTTGACCTGACCCATCTGGCCTTTCTGTCCGTTGATCGACGAGATGTTGATGATGCGGCCGAAGCCGCGCTCGCGCATGCCCTCGATCACCGGACGGCACATATTGAACAGAGAATTGAGGTTGGTGTTGATGACGCCGTACCATTGGTCGGGCGTCATCTTGTGGAACATGCCGTCCCGAGTGACGCCGGCGTTGTTGACGAGAATCTCGACCCGGCCGAGGTCCTTGGCGACTTGCGCCAAGCCCGCCGAGCAGGCGTCGAAGTCGGCGACGTCCCATTTGTAGACGCCGACGCCGGTCTCGGCCTTGAACTTCGCCGCCGCAGCGTCGTTGCCGTGATAGACCGCCGCGACGCTGTAGCCGGCTGCCGCCAGAGCCTTCGAAATTGCCGCGCCGATGCCGCGCGTGCCGCCCGTGACGACTGCAACCCTACTCATATCTTCCTCCCAGGATGACGCTTAGCGCGCCGCCCCTTGCGACGGCGCCTCAATTCCCATTTGGCATGGCGCTGCTCCGCATGAGCGTAAGGCCACGTTGAACTTTGCGTCGGAGACCGCGAAGCGTTCAGCGTTGTTCCGCCCGATGTCGCCCACAGCCCGTTGTCGCAAGTACCCGAAGAGTGCGCGATCGATCTCGGACATGGTTGTGGGAGTCAGAGTTGAGTCCCCATAGTCGAATGAGCCGCAGAATAGACGCAGGCAAGGAGACCAAAATGAATGTGAGTACCAGCTATGCAATCAGAAAATAAGTGTTGTGTACGCACACAAAGTGGCAACAAGTTTTCGACTCGATGCAAGTTTTCGGGGAGAGCCCGATGGAGTGGACCCCGAAAATGAGACACGGCTAATTCGGTGATAGGCCCAGTTCGCGACCCTGGCCCCGGCCGGATGATCAACGGGGGCAGGTTAGCTTCCCCCGCTGGCAGCCTCGGGCGGCCCGCCTGAGAAACTCGAAGTCGCGGCCCAGCGAGCCCGCAAACGAGCGGCGCAACAATGCGCTCAGCCCGCGGTCGCCTGCGCCGGAGACCCCGCGCGACGACGCGCCGTCCGCCGATCAGCGCGCAGCGGGCGGCGCGGCGCTGTCGCGCACGACCAGCTTGTAGTCGAGCAGCGTGTCGGCTGGCCGCCGCCCCGGCGCCTCGACGAGCCGCGCCAGAGTCTCCAGCGCCTTGCGCCCCATTTCGCGGCGCGGCTGATAAATCGTGGTCAGCGGCGGATCGGAAATCTGGCCCATTTCGATGTCGTCGAAGCCGACCACCGAAAAGTCATCGGGGACGCGCAGGCCTTGCGCCTTCGCCTCCAGCATCGCGCCGATGGCGATCTCGTCGTTGGCGGTCGACACCGCCGTCGGCCGTGGCGAGGCGGCGAGAAGCCGCGCGGTCGCCAGACGTCCGGCGCGGATCGAGAATTCTCCCGGCTGGATCGCCTCCGGCCAGCGCTCGAGGTCGTGCGTTTCGACCGCCTTCAGGTAGCCGGCGCGCCGTTCGTGGGTCAGCACATTGTCAGCCGGGCCACAGATATGGGCGACGCGGCGATGGCCGAGGCGCGCGAGATAGCTGACCGCGTCGAACGCAGCGGCGACGTTGTCGATGCCGACGATCGGCGCGTCGAGGCCGGCGATCCGTTCGCTGACCACGACCATCGGATAGTCGGCGATCGCCAGCTTCTCCGGCGCAAAGGGAACAAAGCCATTGAGCAGGATGATGCCGTCGGCGCGCTGACCGTCGACCAGTCGCCGCCAATAGGTTTCGGCGATCACGCGATCGACGCCGGTGTCGCCGATCAGCACCGCCATGTCGTGGCTGCGCGCCTGCTCCTCGATTCCCTGCAGCAGCGCGGAGAAAAAGGGGTTGGCGATGTCGGGCAGCAGGACGACGACGAGGCCGCTGGTCTTGCCGCGCAGCCCGCGCGCGTTGACGTTGACCGCGTAGTCGAGCCGCCGCGCCGCCGCCTCGACTCGGCGCGACAGGCGCGGCGAGACTTCGACGGTGGCCGACAGAGTCCGCGAGACTGTGGCGAGCGACACGCCGGCAAGATCGGCGACGTCCTTCATTGTCGCCTTGCGCCGACGTCGCGGCGCCGACGCGCCGGCATTCTCAATCTCGCCCACGCGCTTCTGCATCTTCCTCCTCGTGTTGTCGGCCCTCTCACAACAATCAGCGCCGACTTCAGTCCACGTGGACCCGCTTGACTCGCCTGAAAACGTTTTCTAACAATGAAACAACTTTCGTGACTGCGGCGCAAGACGCGACCGCGGCGGTACGCCAGCCGGCCCGTCAAAATCGGCGCCGGCGGCGTCATCGAGGTCGAGAGATGGCGAGGAAACGACCGGGCGAACCCGTCGATGGCTTGTCGCGGCGAGACTCGGCGCCGTCCGGGCGGCGCCAACGCGCAGCAAGGCGGTCGCGATGACGCCGGCGGCCGCTCCCGACGCCCCGCTTCTCGAAGCCGTCGGCCTTTCGCGATTGTTCGGCCCGGTCGAGGTGCTCAGCGACGTCTCGGTCGCGTTTCGACGCGGCGAAGTCCACGCCATCATCGGCGAGAACGGCGCCGGCAAATCGACCCTGATGCGGATCCTCAGCGGCCACCTCGCGCCGTCGCGCGGCGCGATCCGGCTCGACGGCGCGCCGCTCGCCCTGCGCGGGCCGGTCGACGCCGAGCGGCGCGGCATCGTGCTCGTCCATCAGGAGATCATGCTCGCGCCCGACCTGTCGATCGCCGAGAACATGTTTCTCGGGCGTGAACTGCGTCGCGGCGCCGCGGTCGACGACCGGACGATGAATGCGCGCGCCGAAGAGGCGATGCGCGTTTTCGGCGTCGATGTTTCCGTCACCGTGCCGGTGCAGCGGCTCTCGATCGCCCGCCGCCAGCTCGCCCAGATCGCGCGTGCGCTGGGGGCGCCGCACCGCATCGCCATTTTCGACGAGCCGACAGCGTCGCTCACGCCGGTTGAGACCGGCGCGCTGCTCAAGCTCATCCGCGAGCTCAAGGCGACGGGGATCGCGGTCGTCTACATTTCGCATCGCCTCGAGGAGGTGAAGGCGATCGCCGATGTCGTCACGATTCTGCGCGACGGCAAGCATGTGGCGACCTCGCCCGCCGCCGAATTGCAGCCGGTCGACATGGCGCGACTGATGGTCGGGCGCGACCTGCTGGCGCTTTATCCGCCGCGCGCGCCCGCGCCGACCGGCGAGCCCGCCTTCGTCGTCTCCGGCTTCAACGCGCCGGGCTTCGCGGAAAGCGCGAGCTTCTCGGTCCGCCCGGGCGAGATTCTAGGCTTTTCCGGCCTGATCGGAGCCGGCCGCACCGAGTTGTTCGAGGCGCTGTTCGGCCTGCGCAAGGGGGGCGGCGAGATCCGCCTCAATGAGGCGGCGCAGCGCTGGCCCGACGCGCGCAGCGCGATGAACGCCGGCGCCGTCTATCTCACCGAGGATCGCAAAGGCAAAGGGCTGCTGCTTGAAGAGACGGTGGCCACCAATCTGACGCTCGCGGCGCTCGAGCGGTTCCAGCGTGGGCCGCTGATCGACCGCGCGAAGGAAGGGCGGGCGCTGGACGAAGCGATTCGCCGCTTCGACATCCGCATCGGCGACAAGGGCATCCTTGCAGGCCAGATGTCGGGCGGCAACCAGCAGAAGCTGCTTATTGCCAAGATGCTGCTGCTCGACCCGAAGCTCGTCGTCATCGACGAGCCGACGCGCGGCGTCGACATCGGCGCCAAGCAACAGATCTATCGCTTCATCGTCGCGCTCGCCGCGGAGGGCCGGTCGGTCATCGTCATCTCGTCCGAGATGACGGAACTGATCGGCGTCTGCCACCGCATCATCGTCATGCGCAATGGGCAAATTGTTGGCGAGGTTGCGGGCGATGCGATGACGGAGCACGCCATCGTCGTGCTGGCGACGGGCGTCGATGTGTCCGCGGGGGAAGCGCATAAATGACTCAAGCGACGCACGAAACGGCGATCCCGACGAGGTCGCGCTTCGAGNNTCGGCGCCGTCGCGCCGTTCATGGCGCTGGCGCTGCTATGCGTATTGGGCGTGCTCGTCAATCCGCGTTTCCTCGGTCTGGAGAACATCACCAACGTGCTGGCGCGCAGCACGTTCATCGCCACGATCGCGGTCGGCCAGACCTTGGTCATCGTCGGCGGCGGGCTCGACCTGTCGGTCGGCGCGATGGCGGCTCTGGTCTCCGGCCTGGTGATCCTGTTCCTTAACAGCGGGCTCATCGCGGATCCGACGTTGCTGATCCTCGCGGCGATGGCGCTGTCGCTCGTGGCCGGCGCACTGTGCGGCCTGTTCAATGGACTGACGTCGACGCTCGGCAAGATCGAACCCTTCATCGTTACGCTCGGCTCGATGGGCATCTTCCGCTCGCTGCTGACCTGGCTGGCGCAGGGCGGATCGATCACCATCAAGAGCAGCGACGTCCGCGCCGCCTACAGTCAGGTTTATTTCGGCGACCTGTTCGGAGTGCCCTATCCGGTTCTGGTGATCCTCGGAGTCGCAATCCTCGGCGCCTTCATTCTCTACAGCACCGCCTACGGACGGCACGTGCGCGCCGTCGGGTCGAACGAGGACGTCGCGCGCTATTCCGGCATCAGCGTCGCGCGGGTGCGCACCATCACCTACGTGCTGCAGGGCCTTTGCGTCGCGATCGCCGTCATCGTCTACGTGCCGCGGTTGAGTTCGGCCAGCTCGACCACCGGGCTCGGCTGGGAGCTGACGGCGATCACCGCGGTCGTCGTCGGCGGCACACGGCTCAAGGGCGGCGTCGGCCGCATGTGGGGAACCATCGCCGGCGCACTCATCCTTGAAGTCATCGGCAACATCATGCTGCTTTCGAATCTGGTCAGCGAATACCTCATCGGCGCGGTTCAGGGGGCGATCATCATCATTGCGATGCTGGCGCAACGCGGCCTGGCCCGTGGTCGGTGAAGCGTAGAGGGAGCGCGACGGCCAAAGTCGCATCTCATAATAGGGAGTGGAAACATGAAGCGATTTCTGGCGAGCGTGGCCGTTCTCGGCCTCATGGCGGGCGCGGCCTATGCGCAAGACAAAATGACGATGGCGGTGTCGATCCCCGCTGCGGATCACGGCTGGACCGGCGGCGTCGTCTACTTCGCCACCCAAGAGGCGGCGGCCCTGGAGAAGAAATATCCCGGCCTGAAAGTCGTCGTGAAGACCTCGCCTGACCCCGCCGCCCAGGCGAATGCGCTCGAGGATCTGTCGACGCAAGGCATGGATGCGCTGGTCATCCTGCCGCACGACCCGAACGTCCTGACCGATCCGATCCGCAAGGTCAAGAGCAAGGGGACCTTCGTCACCGTCGTCGACCGTATCGCGAACGACCACTCGATCTACGACCTGTATGTCGGCGGCGACAATCCCGGCATCGGCCGCAACGCGGCCGTCTATATGAAGGAGAAGATGGGCGGCAAGGGCGACATCGTCATCATCCGCGGCTTGCCGATTCCGATCGATGAAGCGCGCTACAACGCCTTCATGGATGGCATCAAGGGCACCGACATCAAGGTGCTCGACAGCCAGTACGGCAACTGGAGCCGGGACGACGCCTTCAAGGTGATGCAGGACTTCCTGGTCAAGCATCCCAAGATCGACGCCGTGTGGGCGCAGGACGACGACATGGTCGTCGGCATCCTCGAGGCGATCAAACAGGCCAAGCGCACCGACATCAAGTTGGTTATCGGCGGCGCCGGCATGAAGGACATGATCAAGAA
>PLRT01000044.1 GCA_003164915.1 Hyphomicrobiales bacterium
ACCGAGCTCGCCCAGATGATCCCCCAGGTCAGTGCGCCGGCGAGCACCGCCGCCGCCATCGTCAACAGCTCGCTCAGGCGGTAGCCGGACATTTCCGGCCGGCCGATCGCCGCCAGCCAGAAGGCGACGTTCCACGGGCTGGTCAACGCCATCGCCGCCCCAAGCAGGAAGCCGGCGCGACGCGAGTCGAAGCGCGGCGGCGCTGCGGCGGAGGCGTCCGGCGCACGAAGCGCGCGCCAGGCGCCGCGCAGGAAGACGAGGCTCAGAGCGGCGAGCAGCAGGACGCTGACGATTCCCATCACGTCGCGCGCCAGCGGCGCGGCGAACAGCAGGCCGACGCCGAACGACACCAGCACCGCCCACAGCGCGTCGCCCGAGCAGGCGCCGAGTAGCAGCGAAAAGCCCGCCCAGAAGCCGCCGGCGAGGCACCGGCGCGCGCTCTCGGCGTTGATCGGCCCCGGCGGCCAGGCGACCGACCAGCCAAGCAGAAAACCCGTAGCGAGAAGCGGCAGAAGCGATGCATCCATGTCGGGTGGAAGCGCCACAGAGAGTCGCTGTGGTCAAGCCCCGACGCTTGCGTTTTACGCCGAATCGCGAGACAGGCGGAGGGTCGAGGCCGACCGGGCGTATTTAACGATGCCGATTTTCGCCTTTCGCTGCCGCACCTGCGGCGAGGAATTCCAGACGCTGGTCACCGCCGGCGAGACGCCGACGTGCAAGCTCTGCGACAGCGAAGATCTGGAGCGGCATTTGTCGCGCATCGCCGCGCCGGCCAAGGGCGGCGACAGCGAACCGGCGCTCGCCCCCTGCGGCGCGCCGATCGATGAATGCTGCGGCTCGGGGAACTGCCGGCCCTATCACCGCGCCTGACGCGGCTATTTGATCGACTGAAACTTCGCTTTCAGCGCCGCCACGACGTTGGCCGGCGCGAAAGCGGCGACGTCGCCGCCCATTTCGGCGATCTGGCGCACCAGGGTCGCCGTGATCGGCCTCACCGGCGACGACGCCGGCAGGAAGATGGTGTGGATCTCCGGCGCCATCGCCCCGTTCATCCCCGCCATCTGCATCTCGAAATCGAAGTCGGTCGAGTCGCGCAGGCCGCGCACGATCAGCGTCGCGCCGGCGGCGCGCGCCGCCGCGATCGCCAAGCCGGAAAAGCCGACGACGTCGAGCGCGCAGTTCGTCCCGGCCAGCGCCGGCCTGGCGGCGTCGAAGATCAGCGACAGCCGCTCCTCGACCGAGAACAGCGCCGCCTTGTTGGGATTGGCGCCCACGCCGATTGTCAGCTTGTCGCAAAACGCCGCGGCGCCGACGATGACGTCGAGATGGCCGTTGGTGATCGGATCGAACGAACCCGAATAGAAAGCGGAGCGCGCCATGGCCAAGCCGTAGCCCGCCCCCGCTCCGTCGGCAAGAGCGGCTTGCGGCGCGGCCGCCGCGCTGCTCAGATGGACGGGCGGCGGGGAGGATGGACCGATGGATGCAGACGGCTTGCGCGCGCTGCAGGCGCCGCTGAAAGACCGCTACCGCGCTGAGCCGGCGGCGGCGACCGCGATCGGCCTGGCGATCCGCTTCGGCCGCGTCAGCGCCGAGGGCGACATCGACTTCCGCGGCGCGCTGGGCGTCGCCAAGGATGCGCCGGTTGGGTTCAGCGACATCCGTCTGACGTTCGACCTCGACACGGACGCGCCGCCCGAGCAGCTCGACACGCTGCTGAAGCTCACCCAACGCGACTGCGTCGTGCTGCAGACGTTGAAGCGCCCGCCGGTGATCGCCGCCGCGCTGACGCGTGCCGGCGCGTAATGCCGAACGGGATCGGATGCGCCCCTTCCACCGCGCGCAGCGCGGTGGAAGGGGAAACCGCGCGAAGCGCGCTCGCCCCCTGCCCGTCAGTCCCCCGCCTCGCTCGGCTCTTCGTCTTCGCCGTCGGGCTCTGAGATGCGATCGACCGAGACGACGCGTTCCTTTTCGGCGGTGTCGAAGACGATCACGCCCTGGGTGGCGCGGCCGGCGACGCGGATGCCGCTGACCGGAACCCGGATGAGCTGGCCGCCGTCGGTCACCAGCATGATCTCGTCGCCCTCCTCGACCGGGAACGAGGCGACCAGATCGCCGTTGCGCGGATTGACCGCCATCGCGACGATGCCCTTGCCGCCACGCCCGGTCACCCGGTACTCGAACGACGAGGTGCGCTTGCCATAGCCGTTGGCGGAAACGGTGAGGATCGTCTGCTCGGCCGCCGACATCAGCGCGTAGCGCTCGGGCGACAGCGCCGCGTCGCCCGCCGCCGCCTCCGCATCGCCCTCCGCGTCGGCCTCGACGACGCCGTTCGGCTCCTCGCCGGTCTCGCCGGCCATCGCGCGGCGCATCTTGAGATAGGCGACGCGCTCCTCGCCGGCCGCCTCGAAGGTGCGCAGGATCGCCAGCGAAATGACGCTGTCGCCGTCGGCGAGGCTGATTCCGCGCACGCCCATCGAGTCGCGACCCTTGAACACCCGTACGTCGTCGACCGAGAAGCGGATGCACTGTCCGAGCGCGGTCGTCAGCAGCACGTCGTCCTTCTCCGAACAGATCTGCACGTCGACGATGCTCTCGCCCTCGTCGAGCTTCATCGCGATCTTGCCGGCGCGGTTGACCTGGGCGAAGTCGGAGAGCTTGTTGCGCCTGACCGTGCCGCGGGTGGTGGCGAACATCACGTCGAGTTTGTCCCAGCTCGCCTCGTCCTCCGGCAACGGCATCATCGCGTTGATGCGCTCGCCCGGCTCGAGCGGCAGCAGGTTGACCAGCGCCTTGCCGCGCGATTGCGGGGCCGAGAGCGGCAGCCGCCACACCTTCTCCTTGTAGACTTGCCCCTTCGACGAGAAATAGAGCACCGGCTGGTGGGTCGAGGCGACGAACAGGCGGGCGACGAAATCTTCCTCGCGCGTCGCCATGCCGGAGCGGCCCTTGCCGCCGCGGCGCTGCGCGCGATAGGTGGACAGCGGCACGCGCTTGATGTAGCCGCCGTGGCTGACCAGCACCACCATGTCCTCGCGCTGGATGAGGTCCTCGTCCTCCATATCGGCTTCGCTGTCGAGGATGACGGTGCGGCGCGGATCGGCGAAGGCGGTTCGGATCGTCGTCAGCTCGTCGCGAATGATGCTCATCAGCCGCGCGCGCGAGCCGAGAATGTCGAGATAGTCGGCGATCTCGACCGCGAGCTTGTTGAGCGCGTCGGCGATCTCGTCGCGGCCGAGCGCGGTCAGGCGCGCGAGGCGCAAGTCGAGAATGGCGCGCGCCTGGGTTTCGGAGAGCCGCATCGTCCCGTCTTCGGCGAGCGCATGGCGCGGGTCGGCGATCAGCGCGATCAGCGGCGCCATGTCGCGCGCCGGCCAGGCGCGCTCCATCAGCGCGACGCGCGCCGCCGCCTGGTCGGGCGAGGTGCGGATGAGGCGGATGACCTCGTCGATGTTGGCGACCGCGATCGCCAGGCCGACCTGGATATGGGCGCCGTCGCGCGCCTTGGTCAGCAGGTGCTTGGTGCGCCGCGTCACGACTTCCTCGCGGAAGTCGAGGAAGGCGACGAGCATGTCCTTCAGCGTCAGCATCTCGGGCCGACCGCCGTTCAGCGCGATCATGTTGGCGCCGAAGCTCGCCTGCAACGCGGTGAATCGCCAAAGCTGGTTGAGCACCACGTCGGCGACCGCGTCGCGCTTGAGCTCGATGACGATGCGCATGCCGTCGCGATCGGATTCGTCGCGCAGATCGGCGATGCCCTCGACGCGCTTATCGTGCACCAGTTCGGCGATGCGTTCGATCAGCGTCGCCTTGTTGACCTGGTAGGGAATCTCGGTGACGATCAGCGCCTCGCGGTCCTTGCGCAATTCCTCGATCGCGACTTTCGCCCGCATGATGATCGCGCCGCGGCCGGTGGCGTAGGCGGCACGGATGCCGGCGCGGCCGAGGATGGCGCCGCCGGTCGGAAAGTCCGGCCCGGGAATCAGCTCCATCAGCTCTTCGAGACCGATGTCGGGCCTGTCCATCAGCGCCAGCAGGCCGTCGATCGCTTCGCCGAGATTGTGCGGCGGGATGTTGGTCGCCATGCCGACGGCGATGCCGCCTGCGCCGTTGACCAGCAGGTTGGGGAAGCCCGCCGGCAGGACGACCGGCTCGAACTCCTTTTCGTCGTAGTTGGGACGGAAGTCGACGGTGTCCTTGTCGAGGTCGTCCAGCAGCGCCATCGCCGGCTTGGCCAGCCGCGCCTCGGTGTAGCGCTGCGCGGCGGGCGGGTCGCCGTCGACCGAGCCGAAATTGCCCTGGCCGTCGATCAGCAGCGCGCGCATCGAGAAGTCCTGCGCCATCCGCACCATCGCGTCGTAGACGGCGATGTCGCCGTGCGGATGGTACTTGCCGATCACGTCGCCGACTGTGCGCGCCGATTTGTTGTAGGGACGGTCGGGAGTGAAGTTCTGCTCGCGCATCGAAAACAGGATGCGCCGGTGCACCGGCTTCAACCCGTCGCGGACGTCCGGCAGCGCGCGGCTGACGATCACGCTCATCGCGTAATCGAGATAGCTGCGCTTCATTTCGTCGAGGATCGAGACGGGCTTGATGTCGGCTGGCCCGCCGGGGGCCGGCCGCTGGTCGTTGGGGTCGCTCAATGCGAAGAATCCTGGGGCGAATCTGGCTTTCCGCTTGTAGCCGATTCCGCGCCGCGACGCCACCTTTGCGATGTCGCGCAAGAGACGAAAAATCGCCTTTTCTTACATGGCGTTACGATCGCCGGGAGGCGGCGTCCGACGCGCCGGCTTGACGGGGGGTCGGCGATGCCGTCTCTCGCGCTCTCGGGAGGGCTTGGCGATGGCGTTCGACTTTCTCAAGACGGCGCTCGTCACGCTGCTGGTGACGCTCGATCCGCCCGGCCTGGCGCCGGTGTTCATCGGCCTGACGCTCGGCATGACGCCGGCGGGAAAGCGCGAAGTGGGCTTGCGCGCCAGCGTCATCGCCTTCGTCATTCTCGCCTTCTTCGCGCTCGGGGGGCGCTTCGTTCTCGAAGCGCTCGGCGTCACGATCCCGGCCTTCCGCATCGCCGGCGGGCTGCTGCTGTTCTACATCGCCTTCGACATGGTGTTCGCGCTCAAAGCCGAGCGGCGCAGCGAGATCGCCTCCGACGCGATGGCGATCGACCACATCCGCAACATCGCCGCCTTTCCGTTGGCGATCCCGCTGATGGCCGGGCCGGGATCGATCACCGCGACGATGCTGCTCGCCGACCGCGCGGGCGGCGACTGGTTCGCGCTCTCCGGCCTGTTGGCGATCATCGCCCTGACCATGGCGATCAGTTTCGCCGCCTTTCTCGCCGCCGAGCGCATTTCCGGCCTGCTCGGCAAGACCGGCGCGATCGTCTTCTCGCGCATGCTCGGCGTCGTGCTGGCGGCGCTGGCGGTGCAGTTCGTCTCCGACGGCGCGGCGCAGATCTGGCGGTGAAACGTCAGGCCGACCCGCGCCCGATCCTCGGCGCGCCGGCTGACCGTCTCTCCCCTCACTTGGCCGGCGTCGCCGCGCCGGCGTTGCGGCGGGTCCATTCGTCGCGCTCGTAATCCTCGAAGGCGGCGATCATGGCGCGGTAGCTGCGTTCGGCGACGCTCTCGGCGAGGCCGTCCTCACGCGCCAATGCTTTCACCTTGGCGACGATCGCTTCGACCCGGGCGGGCGCGCTCACCGCCGCCGGATCGGCCTTGAAGCGGCCGGCCTCGGCGACGTACCGGCCGCGCTCGGCCATCAGCGCGACGATCTGCTTGTCGATGCGATCGATGTTGGCGCGCACCTCGGCGAGGCTGGCGCAGCACGCGCCGCCGTCGACCAAGGGCGAACCCCAATAGGCGGGATGGTCGGCCGCGTCGTCGGCCAGCGCCGGCGCAATGGCTGCGAAGGCAAGCGACATGGCGGCGGCGGCGAGCAGGCGGAATGTCATCGGCGGGCAGCCCGTTTTCGAGGGAAGACAGAAGAGGCCCGGACTATCGCAACGTCGCCGCGCGACGTCCATCGTCATGCGGCGCCGGCCGTCAGTCGAAGTCGGTCGGCAGCGCTGGATCGCGCCAATGGGCGAACATGCGCGCGATCTGCTGCGGCAGCGCGCGCGCCAGCGACAGGTCCTGCGGCAGGTCGGCTTCGGCGAACCAGCCGACTTCGGAGGTTTCGTGGCTGGTCGCCGCCGCGCCGCCGATCGGCTCGCAGACGAAGAAGACCTTGGCGCAAGAGAAGACGCCGGCGGGATGGCGCTGGCGGGTGCGATCCCACAGCGCGGCGAGCTTCAGCACGCGAACCTGATAGCCGCTCTCTTCCAGCGCTTCCTTCGCGGCGTTCTCGGCGGCGGTGCGGTTCACGTCGGCCCAGCCGCCCGGCAGGGTCCAGCGACCGCCGTCCGACGTCTCGCGCACCATCAGCAGCCGCTCGCGCGCGTCGAACACGGCCGCGCGCACGTCGATCTTCGGCGTCGCATAGCCGGTCTCGCCGGCGAACAGCTTGGCGATCCGCTCGACCGGCGCGTCGGTTCGCGCCGCGAACATCCTGGCGGCGAGCGCGCTGAGCGCCTCGTAGCGTTCGCGGTCGTAAGGATCGCGCGAAAAGGTCAGGCCGGTCTGGGCGATCGCCTGCAGCTCGCGCGCCCAGGTCAGCCAGTCGGGTTCGCGGTTCGCCATGGCGCTGCCTTAGAGGCCGCGCGGGCGGCCCGGTCAAGCGCCGCTGGCGGCCTCGCGCGCTGGCGGCGCGGGGCCTGATCCGCCGCGGCCAAAAGGCAGCTATCGCGCCGCGCCGCGCCTGGGTAGCGTCGTCGCCGCATTCCGCCCAAGGAGCCGTCCATGACCCTCGCGATCTGGTGCGTCCTCGTCGCCGCGTTTCTGCCTTACGTTCCGTTCGGGCTCGCGTCCCGCCAGCTCGATCCGCATGCGCCGCGCCGCAACGCCCCGAACCTCGAAGGCCTCGCCGCGCGCGCCCATGGCGCCCATCTCAACGCCTTCGAGGCGTTTCCGTTCTTCGCCGCGGCGGTGATCGTTTCGCAGATCGTGGAAGGCCCCAGCGCAATGGTCGGCGGACTGGCGCTCGCCTTCGTCGTCGCGCGGATCGGCCACATCGCCTTCTATCTCGCCGACCGCCCGCCGCTGCGCTCCGCCTGCTTCTTCATCGGCCTGGCGCTGGCGTTGGTCATCTTCATCCATCCGGCGTTTCGCTGACCGGAAGCGCCGCCGCTCAGATCTGTTCGATCTCGCGCCGCGCGCGCTCCAGCGCCTCGCGCAGCTTGGCCGCCTGGGCGGGGCTCAGCGCGCCCTTGCGAAGCTTGTCGAAGAGCGCGGCCCGCAATTGCCGGATCGCCTGGCCGAGCGCCGCTCCGCCGATTGGCCGCGCCGCCTCCTCGACCTGGGCGTTGATCGCGTCGTACTCGGCGCGCTGCCCGGCGAGATAGGCGCGGCCCTCGTCGGTGACGGCGAACAGGCGCTGTCGGCCGTGCGCCTCGGAGGTGACGAATCCGGCTTCGGCGAGCGTCTGCAGGATCGGGTAGATCGAACCGGGGCTCGGGCGATAGGCGCCCTGGAAGCGATCGTAGAGATCGCGGATGATGTCGTAGCCGTGACGCGGCGCCTCGGCGATCAGGCCGAGCACCAAGAGTCGCAGCGCGCCGGAATCGAACATGCGGGCGCCGCGCGCGCGCGCGAACGGGCCGCCGCGGTGGCGGCCGAACACGCCGCGCCAATGCCCGGCCGGATCGAAAGCCGCGCTGTCGTCGGCGGCCCCGCCCGGGCCGAAGGGAGGATCTCGTCTGGTCATTTCCTCAACGGCGAATCGCCGGACCTCGGCGCGTCGCCGGCACAATAACGCGCCGCGCCGAGCGGCCGAAAGCGCGGCGCGGCGTTGGCGTCATCAATGGGCGTCGGGCGCTTTGGGTTCGTCGCGTTTGGCCGCCTCAGCCGCGCTTCGGTCGGCCATGAAGCGGTCGAACGCCTCGCGGTCGCGCGAAGCGCGCTGCCGGCGCTCGAAATCGGCGTAGGCCTCGGCCTCCTCGTGGATCGCATGCAGCGTCTCGCGTCGACGCTCGTCGAGCACGGAATTGCCGGTCGAGCGGCGCGGCCAGTCGCAGCGCGACCGCGCCCGCCCGGCGAATTCGCGCCAGGAATCGGCGTGACCGCCGCAGCGGCCGGGGCCGCCATTGTGTTTCCAGGCGCGCCACGCCCAGAAGCCGAGCGCAGCGAAACCGAGCGGCGGCGCGACCCAGAACGCGCCCGCCACGGCGAGAAGCTTGATCGGCAGCGGCGGTCCAAACCCGTCGCGGCGATGGCGCCAGGGAGCGGCGCGGTCGCCCCCAGGGGCGAAATCGCCGGCGTGTTCGAAGGAAGGCGAAGCGGAAGACATCGGAACCTCGTGAGAAGTCGACATATCTATTGAGCGATATATCGTACGGTCAATATGTCGGCAACGATATATCGTTGTCAAGATCGCCCGCGGAGTTTTTCCGCCCCCGGCCTCTGCCCTCCTCATTCCGGCGGAAGTGACGTCCGAGCGTTATGTCTGCGTCCGCAAAACCGCGGGGCCCAGGCAAGCGGCCCGTTCCTCGGGCGACTTGTCGCAAGACGTCATCCAGGGCTCCAGATGTGAAACTTCGACCTAAACGTCTTGCGCAACCGCATCCGCCAGGTGGTCCAGTATCGTTCCCCAGCCCCTGGTATGGCCGTCGACAATCGCCATCGTCGGGAGACGCTCGTGCGTCAGCACGAGGTCGGTTTCGTCGCCACGCGGATTGAGTTCGACGGTCACCAGCGTATTCACATTGTTCGTCAGCGGGCCCATCCAGGTGAACACGAGCTTGCGCGGCCGGTCGATAAGCACATAGGCGCCCGACACTTCGCGGCGGGATTCCGCCGATGACATGACAATGCTGAAGGCGCCCCCGGGGCGGGGGTCGCAGCGCGCCTGGCAAACCACCGCGCCCGGAAACGGGCTCATCCACCGCGCCATCAAATCAGGTTTGGTCCACAGGTCGAAGACCTGATCCGCTCCGGCCCTCAGGCGTCGGCGGATCTGGACGATCGCGCCCGCCGTGTCACCGCGATCCATGCTTGCGATCCTTGAGCGCCGACTTGCGCTCCGTCTCGAGCTCGAGCAGCACGCGCTCCATCGCGTCGAGCCGCACCTCCCAATAGCGGCGCGTCTGCTCGATCCAGCCGTCGACCTCGTCGAGCGAACTGGCATTGATGGTGAGAATGTGGTCGCGCCCCTTCCGGCGCCGTTCGACCACGCCGCTCGCCTCCAGCACGCGGATATGTTTCGACACCGCGTTCAACGACATCGGGAACGGTTCGGCGACGTCGGTCACGCGCGCCGCGCTGCGCGACAACCGTTCGATGATCGCACGCCGCGTCGGATCGGCTAATGCGGCGAAGACCGCGTCGAGGCGCGCCGCGCGCGAAACGGCCTCCCTCCGGGCTCCGCTCTCAATCATGACAATCCGCCTGCCGGCTCGATTCGCGATTGCAAAAAAATATTCCACCTGTCGGTTGACAATATGTCAAGCCGACGCTTTTATTCAACCGACAGGTTGAATTTATTTGGCCATGCAGGAGGGTTGGATGCCTATAAAGAACGTCGTCATTGTGCACGGGGCCTTCGCCGACGGCTCCGGGTGGCGGCACATCTTCGATATTCTCGTCAAAGCCGGCTACGCGGTCAGCATCGTCCAGATCCCGCTGACGTCGCTCGCCGATGACGTCGCAGCGACCAAAAGGGCGTTGGATCTGCAACAGGGCCCCAGCCTGCTCGTTGGCCACAGCTACGGCGGAGTGGTCATCACCGAAGCGGGCAACGCGGCCAATGTCGCCGGCCTCGTCTACATCGCCGCTTTCATCCCCGACGTCGGCGAGAGCGCCGTTGGCCTGCTGTCGCAGGCGACCGCGGCCAACGACGACATGCGCGCCACGAACGACGATTTCCTCTACCTCGACCCGGCCGCCTTTGCCGCCGATTTCGCCGCCGACGTTACGCCCGCCTTGGCGAAGTTCATGGCGCATTCCCAGCCGATGCTGGCCAAGGCTGCCGGCGGCGCGCCCGTTACGACGGCCGCCTGGCGCCACAAGAAGAGCTGGGCGCTGGTCGCCGCGCACGACCACAACATCAATCCCGATCTCGAGCGCACCATGGCCAAGCGAGCGGGTTGCGAAACGATCGAGGTTCCCGGCAGCCATTCGGTCTACGTTTCCAAACCGAACGACGTGGCGGGTCTGATCGAACGCGCGGCCAAGGCGTCGGCGCCGTAGACCTTCCATCCGTCACAGCGTCGGCTTTGCCCAATCCGTGTGCGAAGCCGACATTCCGCCTCCGGCCAGCTCCAGCCTGACGCCACGTTTCACCATAGCCTCGCCGCCTACAGCCGCGCCCGGGCGCTGCGCGGGGTGGCGAGCAGCAGCGTCGTCTCCGACGCGGTGACGCCTTGCACTTGCCGCAGCCGGCGCAGCACGTCGTCGAGGTCGGCCAGACTCTGGGCCGACAGCTCGACCACCAGGTCCCAGCGGCCGTTGGTGGTGTGGACGGCGCCGATCTCGGGAAAGCCGACCAGGCTGTCGATGACGCGGTCGAGCATCCGGCCCTCGACCTCGATCATGGTCAGACCGCGCACCGGCGGCGACACCGCGTCGGCGCGCAGCACCACCGTGTAGCCGATGATGTCGCCCCCCGCCTCGAGCCTGGCGATGCGCGCGCGCACGGCGCCGCGGCTCATCTCCAGTTCATGGGCGAGATCGGAAATGCCGCGGCGGCCGTCGTGGCGCAGGATCGAGATCAGGCGTTGGTCGACGGCGTCCATGGCATGCCAAAATGGCTGGTCAGATAGAGCAAATTGATACGCCGATCCGACTGATTTGCCAAGATGGCGTGTTCATTCCGCCACATCTTGGGGGTAGCCTGAGCGACATCTGGCGCAGCGAGGCACGGCGATGGCGCGACCGCAAACCTGCATTCTCGTCCCGGCCCCGATCGAGGCTGGCGCCGGCCGGCGCGGCGCCGACATGGGCGCGCGCGCCTTCCGCGCCGCCGGCATGGCCGAGACGCTGCGCGACCTCGGCTTCGCGGTGGTCGAGCGCGCGCCGGTCGGCATCGGCCCGGTCGAGCCCCTGCCCCATCCCAACGCCGCCATCCGCGACCTCGGCGAGATCGCCGCCTGGACCGCGGCGATCGAACAGGCCGCCTACGAAGCGGCGGGCGCGGGCTTTCCAATCTTCCTCGGCGGCGACCACAGCCTTGCGGCCGGCTCGATCGCCGGCGTCTCCCGGCGCGCCCGCGACGCGGGCGAGGAGCTGTTCGTCCTGTGGCTCGACGCGCATTCCGACTTCCACACCCTCGACTCCACCGTCAGCGGCAACCTGCACGGCGTGCCGATGGCCTATGTCACCGGCCGCGAGAGCTTCGCGGGCTGGTACCCGCCGCTCGTCGCGCCGGTGAAACCGGAGAACGTCTGCATGGTCGGCCTGCGCAGCGTCGATCCGGCGGAGCGGGAGGCCCTCGCCCGCAGCGCCATATCCGTCCACGACATGCGCGCGATCGACGAGAACGGCGTCGGTCCGTTGGTCGGCGGCTTCCTCGACAAGGTCGCGTCGCACGGCGGCGTCCTGCACGTCAGCTTCGACGTCGACTTCCTCGATCCCGAAATCGCGCCGGGGGTCGGCACCACCGTGCCGGGCGGCGCCACGTTTCGCGAGGCCCATCTCGTCATGGAGATGCTGCACGACGCCGGCCTCGTCCGCAGCCTCGACGTGGTCGAGCTCAACCCGTTCCTCGACGAGCGCGGCCGCACCGCCATTCTGCTGGTCGATCTCGTCGCCAGCCTGGTGGGCCGGCGCGTCCTCGATCGACCGACCCGGAGGTGGTCATGACCGCCCGCGCGCTGAATCTCGTGCCCTTCGTCAGCGTCGCCAACATGATGCGGCTGGTCAACGCGATCGGCGTCGAGCGCTTCCTGATCGAGCTCGCCGGCTTTGTCGAAGTGGACTTTCGCCGCTGGCCCGCCTTCGACAAGATCGCGCGCATGGCTTCCCATTCGGCCGAAGGGGTGATCGAGCTGATGCCGACCAGCGACGGCGTCACCTACGGCTTCAAATACGTCAACGGCCACCCCAAGAACATGCGCGAGGGACGCCAGACCGTCACCGCCTTCGGCCTGCTCGCCGAGGTGAGCACCGGCTATCCCGTGCTGCTCAGCGAGATGACCATCCTCACCGCGCTGAGAACCGCGGCGACCTCGGCGGTCGCGGCCAAACACCTCGCCCGGCCCGGCTCGCGATCGATGGCGATCATCGGCAATGGCGCGCAGTCGGAGTTCCAGGCGCTCGGCTTCAAGGCGCTCATCGGCATCGATCGCCTGCGCCTCTACGACATCGACCGCTGGGCGAGCGAGAAATGCGCCGCCAACCTCGCCCGCTACGGTTTCGACCTGACGATTTGCGGCAGCACGGAGGACGCGGTCGAGGGCGTCGACATCGTCACCACCGCGACGGCCGACAAACATTGCGCGACCGTGCTGACCGACAACCACGTCGGGGCCGGCCAGCACATCAACGCGGTCGGCGGCGATTGCCCCGGCAAGACCGAGCTCCATCGCGACAT
>PLRT01000104.1 GCA_003164915.1 Hyphomicrobiales bacterium
ATGGACAGGCGCCAAGCTCGGCGACGGCGCCGACGCCGGGCGGATCGTGCGCGGCGTCGCCGCGCTCGACGGCGCGGGCCCCGACGACCTCGCCTTCTTCGACAATTCGCGCTACCTCGACGCCTTCCGCCTGACCCGCGCCGGCGCCGCGTTCGTCGCGCCGCGCTTCGCCGCCCAGACGCCGAAGGGCTGCGTCGCGCTCGTCACGCCGCAGCCTTATCACGCGATGGCGAAGACGATGGCGCGCCTCTACCCGGAGGCGATGAAGCCGCGCTCGGCGTTCGGCGAAACCGGCGTCTCGCCGGCCGCCTTTGTCCACTCCGCCGCGCGGCTCGAGCCCGGGGTCGTCGTCGACCCCGGCGCGGTGATCGGCCCCGGGGCCGAGATCGGCGCCGGCGCGCTGATCGGCGCCAACGCGGTGGTCGGCCAGGGCGTGCGCATCGGCCGCGACAGCGTCGTCGGCCCGCAGGCGACGATCGCCTTCGCGCTGATCGGCGATCGCGTCATCATCCATCCGGGCGTCCACATCGGCCAGGACGGCTTCGGCTTCGCCATGGGACCGCGCGGGCACCTCAAGGCGCCGCAGGTCGGCCGCGTCATCATCCAGGACGACGTGGAGATCGGCGCCGGAACGACGATCGACCGCGGCGCCAATCACGACACGATCATCGGCGAAGGGACCAAGATCGACAACCTGGTCCAGATCGCCCACAACGTCGTCATCGGCCGCCATTGCGTGCTGGCGGCGCAGGTGGGGATCTCCGGCTCGACCGTGATCGGCGATTTCGCCGCCCTTGGCGGCCAGGCCGGCCTGACCGGCCACCTGACGGTCGGCGCGGGGGCTCAGATCGCCGCCCAATCGGGGATCATGCGCGACGTGCCGCCGGGAACGACCTGGGGCGGCTCCCCGGCGGCGCCGATGCGCCAATGGCTTCGCCAGGCGGCGGCGTTGCGCAGACTGACCGCCCACGAACCGACCGCCGACTGATCGCGCGGCGGCCCCCGACGGAGCCGCGCGCCCACTACCCTTCCGTCACGAGGCTTGACGGCGACCCGGGGACGGGGCATGGCCCCTCCCCGGCGCGCGTGGAGGGCGAAATGGGCGAGGAGACGACGGGGCGGACGTTTGAGAGTTACGATATCCGCCGACTTCTCGATTGCCTGCCCCACCGCTACCCGATGATGCTGGTCGACCGCATCGTCGAGGCCCGCGGCGACGAATCTTGCATCGGGATCAAGAACGTCACCTTCAACGAACCGCAGTTCCAGGGCCATTTCCCCGAGCGTCCGGTCATGCCGGGCGTGCTGCTGATCGAGGGCATGGCGCAGACCGCCGGCGCGCTGTGCGTCGCCAGTCATACGGCAAACTCCCGGCCGAGCGTGGTCTATCTGATGACGGTCGACAAGGCGAAGTTCCGCAGGCCGGTCACCCCCGGCGATCAGGTGCGTTACCACATGACCCGCATCGCCCGCCGCCGCAACATGTGGTGGTACCGCGGCGAGGCGATGGTCGAGGGCGTCCTCGCCTGCGAGGCGACGGTTTCGGCAATGCTGGTGAACGAATGAACGCCGTGGTCGAATTTTCCCCCGCCGAGACTTTCATCCATCCCAGCGCCTGCGTCGAACCGGGCGCCGCGCTCGGCAAGGGCGTCCATGTCGGGCCGTTCTGCCATGTCGGCCCGGAGGCGCGGCTCGGCGACGGCGTGCGGCTGGTCTCCCACGTGGTCGTCGCCGGCGTGAGCGAGATCGGCGCCCGCACCCGCATCTTCCCCTTCGCCTCGATCGGCCACCAGCCGCAGGATCTCAAGTACCGCGGCGAACGCACCAGTCTGACGATCGGCGAGGACTGCCTGATTCGCGAGGGCGTGACGATGAACCCGGGCACCGCCGGCGGCGGCGGGCGCACGGTCGTCGGCTCGCGCTGCGCCCTGCTCGCCAACGCGCATGTCGCGCACGATTGCCGGGTCGGCGACGACGTCATCCTCTCCAACAACGTCATGCTCGCCGGCCATTGCCAGATCGGCGATTTCGCCATTCTCAGCGGCGGCGCCGCGACCCACCAGTTCACCCGGGTCGGCGCGCACGCGTTCGTCGGCGGCCTCACCGGCGTCGAGAACGACATCATCCCGTTCGGCATCGCCATCGGCAACCGCGCCTCGCTCGCCGGCCTCAACGTCGTCGGCCTCAAGCGGCGCGGCTATTCGCGCGAGGCGATGCACGAGCTCAGGCGCGCCTACAAGATGCTGTTCTCGGCGGAGGGCACGCTCAAGGAACGCATCGAGGACGTCGCCGCCGCCTTCGCCGACCAGCCGGCGGTGCAGACGGTCGTCGCCTTCCTGCGCGAGGGCGGCGAACGCGCGATCTGCACGCCTCGCGCCGGGCGGGACGACGAGGTTTGAGCGAGCCGGGCGAAAGCCGCCCGCTCGCCATCGTCTGCGGCGGCGGGCGATTCCCGATCGAAGTGGCGCGCGCCGCCGCCGCCGCCGGCCGCCCGCCGTTCCTGGTCGGCATCGTCGGCGCGGCCGACCCGGCGATCGAGGGCTTCGCGCACGTCTGGCTGCGGATCGGCCAGCTCGGCAGACTGTTCTCGACGCTCGAGGCGCAGGGCGTCGCCGAGGTCGCGCTGATCGGCGGCCTGACGCGCCCCAATCTCGCCGATCTCGCTCTCGACTGGGGCGCGATCAAGCGGCTCCCGGAGCTCGTCCAGGCGTTCCGCGGCGGCGATAACCACCTGCTCGCCGGCGTCGCCGCGCTGTTCGAGCGCGAAGGCCTCCATGTCGTCGGCGCCCACGAGATCGCGCCGCAGCTGCTGGCGCCGGTCGGACCGATCGGCGGACGCGCCGCGGCGCCCCAAGCGGAAGCCGACATCCGCGTCGGGGCGGCGCTGATCGCCGCGCTGTCGCCGTTCGACGCTGGCCAGGGCGTCGTCGTCGCGGAGGGTCGGGTCGTCGCGATCGAGGCGGCCGAGGGTACCGACGCGATGCTCAGGCGGGTCGCCGAGCTGCGCGCGGCGCGGCGTTTGCGCCTGTCGGGTCCGAGCGGGGTGTTCGTCAAGGCGCCGAAGCGCGGCCAGGACCTGCGCCTCGACATGCCGGCGGTCGGCCCGCAGACGGTCGCCGCCGCCGTCAAAGCGCAATTGCAGGGCGTGGCGGTCGCCGCCGGAACGGTGCTGATCGCCGAGCGCGACCGGCTGGCGCGCGACGCCAACGCCGCCGGCCTGTTCGTCGTCGGCTTCGCGCCATGAGCGCGACGTCGCGGCGGCTGCGCGTCGCCGTTGTCGCCGGCGAACCGTCGGGCGACCAGCTCGGCTTCAAGCTGATGCGCGCGCTTTCCGAGCAGACGAACGGGGAAATCGCGTTCCTCGGCGTCGGCGGCGCGGCGATGACCGCCGAAGGGCTGGCGAGCCTGTTCCCGTTGACCGACGTCGCAGTGATGGGAATCTTGCCGGTGCTGGCGCGCCTGCCGACGCTGATCGACCGCATCCGCCGCGCCTCTGCGGCGATCGCTGCGGCGCGCCCCGACGCGCTGGTCATCATCGACAGCCCCGACTTCACCCATCGCGTCGCGCGGCGCGTGCGGCGCGCCCTGCCCGACCTGCCGGTGGTCGACTACGTCAGCCCTTCGGTGTGGGCGTGGCGTCCGGGCCGCGCGCGGGCGATGCGCGCCTATGTCGACTGCGTGCTGGCGCTGCTGCCGTTCGAGCCGGAGGCGCATCGGCGGCTCGGCGGCCCGCGCTGCGTCTATGTCGGCCATCCCCTGGTCGAGCGGCTGGCAGAATTGCGGCCGGGCGACGAGGAAGCGCGCAGGCGCGCCGCAAAGCCGCCGCTGGTCCTCGCCCTGCCCGGCTCGCGCCGCTCGGTGATTGCGCGGTTGATGGCCGATTTCGGCGCGGCGATCGCCGCCGCCGAGCGCGAGGCGGGCCCGTTCGAGATCGTTCTGCCGACCCTGCCCCATGTCGAGAGCGACGTGCGCGCGCTCGCCGCGCTGTGGCCGCGCCCGCCGCGCATCGTCGTCGGCGAGGCGGAGAAGTTCGCCGCCTTCCGCAGCGCGCGCGCGGCGCTCGCCGCCTCGGGCACGGTGACGCTCGAGCTCGCGCTGGCCGGCGTGCCGCTGGTCGGCGCCTACAGGGTGTCGGGCGTCGAGGCGCTGCTGCGCCCGCTGGTGACGCTGCCGTTCTCGGTGCTGCTCCCCAACCTGGCGCTCGGCGAAGCGGCGATCCCGGAATTCCTGCAGGGCGATTGCCGGCCGGAGGCGCTGGCGACCGCGCTCGCAGCGCTCGTCTCCGACGGCCCGGCCCGCTCAGCTCAGCTTGCGGCGCTCGACCAGCTCGACGCGCGCATGCGCCTCGCCGACGGCCGGCCGCCGAGCGCCCACGCGGCGGCGGCGGTGCTGGAGACGATTGCGCTCAAACGCCCGGCGTAGCGGCGCCGAGACCCTCAGAGGTCCTCGAGGTCGTAGTCGAGGATCGCCATCTGCAGGGTGAAGCGGCTGCCCGCCTTGTCGTCGGCCGAAACGACGCCGAGGAAGTCATCGCCGTTGTTGAGTTCGACCGAGTCGCTCTTGTTCATCCGCCCGACGATCCTGAGACCGTCGTTCTCGAGCAGCGTGCGCAGATAGTCCTGCAGCGTCGCCCGGTCGACCGGGATCGGCATCTCGAACGAGAACGAGCGATCGCCGTCCTCGTCGTCGACGCTGATCTTGCCGACCTTGCGCTCGCCGAGCGTCACGTCGGCGGCGTCCTTGTCGCGCGGGCTCGGCGTCACGGTCAGCGCCGGCGAGCCCAGCGATCGGCGCAGATGCGCGCGCAATTTGACGATTTCGTCTTTGGTCATCCCTGTCCCCGCTGCGGCGGTCTCTCGCGGCTTTGCCACGAACGGCCTCCGGCGGCAAGCGCGCGCCGCCGCCTCACGAATCGACGATCTTCTCGGCGAGGATCTGGTTCATGTCGCGCGCCGGCTCGGCGCAGCCGGCCTCGCCGACGATCCGCGCCGGCACGCCGGCGACCGTCTTGTTGTGCGGCACCGGGGCCAGCACCACCGACCCCGCGGCGACGCGCGCGCAATAGCCGACCTCGATGTTGCCGAGAATCTTCGCGCCGGCGCCGATCAGCACGCCATGGCGGATCTTGGGATGACGATCGCCGGTCTCCTTGCCGGTGCCGCCGAGGGTGACGCCCTGCAGAATCGACACGTCGTCCTCGATCACCGTCGTCTCGCCGACCACCAGCCCGGTGGCGTGATCGAGGAAGACGCCCTTGCCGATGCGGGCGGCGGGGTTGATGTCGACGCCGAACGCCGCCGAGGACCGGCTCTGCAGATAGAGCGCGAAGTCGCGCCGGCCGGCGCGCAGCAGCGCGTGCGCGAGGCGATGGGTCTGCAGGGCGTGGAAGCCCTTGAAATAGAGCAGCGGCTCGATCATCCGCAGGCAGGCGGGATCGCGGTCGGCGACGGCGATGATGTCGGCGCGGAACGCCGCGCCGATCGACGGATCGCGCGCGGCGACGTCCTCGTAGACCTGGCGGATCAGTGCGCTGGTCGCGTCGGGATGATCGAGCCGGTCGGCGACGCGGTCGATCACCGCGCTTTCGAGGGTCTCGTGATTGAGCACGGCGCGGGTGAGGAACGCCGCCGTCACCGGATCGTTGCGCGCCGCCTCCTCCGCTTCGACGCGGATGCGCGCGAACAGGGGATCGTTGCCGGTGAGTCCGATCACCCGGGCCGTCGACCGTTGCGCCATAGCCACCTCCTCGACCTCCGCCGGCTGGGGCGGCCTATCTATCACAGCGGCGGCGCGGCGTGAAACCGGCCGGCCGGCGATCGCCCATTAACCGTTAGCGCGAGAAAACCACATGCGGGCGAAGACCTCGTCGCGCTTGACCCAGGCGTGCCAGGCGACGGCGGCGAGGTGCAGCGCCAGCGCGGCGCCGATCGTCCAGGCGAGGTAGAAATGGGCGAAGCCGGCGCGATGCGCAAGCGCCGCGCTCCTGCCGATTGCGGCCGGAAACGTGAACACGCCGAACCACGGCGCGTCATGGCCGCCGGCGACCGAATCGAGGTAGCCGCTGACCGGCATGGCGATCATCAATGCGTAGAGCCCGACATGCACGAGGTGCGCGCCGAAGCGGCTCAGCGGGCCGAGGCCGGCCGAATACGCGGGCGCGTCGACGGAAAGGCGCCAAACGACGCGCACGGCGACCAGCGCCAGCGCGGTCATGCCGAGCGACTTGTGGATCGTCAGGATTTCGACGCGCGGCGGCGAGCCGGGTCGCAGGAAAAAGGCGGCGACGCCGAGCGCGATGGCGGCGACAATGATCGCGGCGATCGCCCAGTGGAGGATTCTCAGCGTCGCGTCGTAACGCGACGCAGGAGTCGCCGACCTCATGTTCCGTCCTCTCGCGGTAGCCTGTCCGCGCGACACTATGAGCGACGCCGGCGCCGAGAATGCGGCGCGACGCCGCGGCGTCAATTTCCACAGGCCGGCCGAGATGAAAACTTCTCGCCCTCCGGGCAAGATCGCGCGGCTGCCCCTTGAATACGAATGCGTTCGGCCTCACCGTGGATCGAGGCGATGGAACGAAGCGACGTTGCGCGCAGGTGGACGCAAGCGCCCCCTCAGGGCGACTTGACGAACAGGCCGATGGTCAGCGCGACGCCGATCACGATGACGCCGACGCGCAGGACTTTTTCGTTGACCTTCTGCAGCATCAGCGCGCCGAGCCAGCCGCCGATCGAGGCGCCGACCGTGGTGACCCCCACCTGCAGCCAATGCACGTCGGGCGAGAAGACGAACAGCGCCACCGCCGAGGCGTTGATCACGCCGGCGAGCACGTTCTTGGTCGCGCCGGCGGCGCGCACGGCGAGGCCGGCCATGGTGAGGGCGGCCATCATCAACAGGCCGATGCCGCCGCCGAAATAGCCGCCGTAGACGGCGATGAAGAACTGCGCCAGCCCCGCGCCCCACGGCGGCAGGGAGGTCTCGCCCGGCTTGGGCTGCTTGCGCAGGAAGCTGCCCCAGCCGAACAGCGCGGTGGCGAACAGCACCAGCCACGGCACGAGGCGCGCGAAGAAGCTCGGCGGCGTGAGCAGCAGGATCGCGCCGCCGATCCCTCCGCCGATCAGGCTGATGACGAACAGCGTCTTCAGCGACAGGCCCTCGGCGCCCTGCGCGCCGGCGCGGCCGGTCAAGCCGGTGACGATCTGGGCCGGGAACAGCGCCACCGTCGAAGTGATGTTGGCGGCGCGCGCGTCCATGCCGGTAAACATCAGCGACGGCAGAGTGATGAACGAGCCACCGCCGGCCAGCGCGTTCTGCGCGCCCGCCCACAGCGCCGCCAGAAACAGCACGATCAACGCAATCATCGGCGCTCCTTGCCGGCGGCCAAAGAACCGGACGCCGCAGCCCGCGTCAAGCCGCCCCTCACGCGAAGGCGCGCGCGGCGGCGCGGTGCTCGGCGACGAGCGCCGCGAGATCGAGGCCGACCGGCGCCCCGTCGACGACGCGCCAGACTCCGCCGATCATCACCCGGTCGGCGCGATGGGCGCCGCACAACACCAGCGCCGCCAGCGGATCGTGGGCGCCGGAGAAGCGCGGCTCGTCGAGCGCAAACAGCGCGAGGTCGGCCTGCAGTCCCGGCGCGATGCGGCCGACGTCGTCGCGGCCGAGACAGCGCGCCGAGCCTTCGGTGGCCCAACGCAAGGCGTCGAGGTGGGTGAGCGCCGCCGCGCCGTAGCGCAGCCGGCCGATCATCAGCGCGTGGCGAACCGCCTCCATCATGTTGGAGGAATCGTTCGAGGCCGATCCGTCGACGCCGAGGCCGAGCGGCGAGCCCGCCGCCTCGAGCTCGCAGGCGCGGCAGATCCCCGAGCCGAGCACCATGTTGGAGGCGGCGCAATGGCAGACGCCGACCCCCGCCGCGCCGAGCCGCTTGATTTCGTCGCCGTCGAAATGGATTCCGTGGGCGAGCCAGGTTCGCCGCGACATCCAGCCCGTCTCCTCCAAGAGCTCGACCGGCCGCACGCCGTACATGGCGAGGCAGAAGCGTTCCTCGTCCTCGGTTTCGCCGAGGTGGGTGTGGAGCTGGCAATCGTAGCGCTCGGCGAGCCGCGCCGTCTCGCGCATCAGTTCGCGGTCGATCGAGAACGGCGAGCACGGCGCGAGTGCGACGCGGATCTGCGCGCCCGGCGCGCGATCGTGGAACAGCTTCAGCACGCGCTCGCTGTCGGCGAGGATCGCGTCGGCGTCCTGAACCACCGAGTCGGGCGGCAGACCGCCGTCCTTGCTGGAGCGGTTCATCGAGCCGCGCGTCACCGTCATGCGCATGCCGAGCGCGCGCGCCTCCTCGACCTCGATGTCGACGGCGTTCTCCAGTCCTGCAGGATAGAGGTAATGATGGTCGGCGGCGGTGGTGCAGCCCGACAGCATCAGCTCGACCAGCGCCAGCCGCGCCGCGAGCCGCAACTCGCGGGGCTTGAGCCGCGCCCAGATCGGATAGAGGGCGGTCAGCCAGTCGAACAATTCGCGATTGATCGCGGCCGGATGAGCGCGGGTCAGCGTCTGGTAGAAATGATGGTGGGCGTTGACCAGCCCGGGCAGCACGACATGGGCGGAAGCCTCGAAGGTCGCGTCGACCGGCGCTTGCGGCGCGCCGCCGCGCGCGACCGTCTCGGCGATGCGGCCGTCTTCGACGACGACGCCCCGCTCGGCCGCCGCGGCGAGGATCGCCAGCGGGTCCTTGATCCAGGTGCGCATCCCTGCCTGCCCCCTGCCCGCCCGACCGCCCGCAGCCTCTCAGGCCGGCTCGATCTCGAGGACCTGCAACAGCGGCTGCAGCGCGTCGGCGTGCTTGCGCCAGCGGCCGCTCGACGAGCGGTAGATCGGCTGGCGCACCTGATTGACGCTGGCGGTGCGAACCGGGCGCTCGACGCGATAGAACTCGAGGCAGGCCGGATCCCACGGCAACTCGAGGAAGTCGAGCATGCGGCGCGCCTCGGTCTCGATGTCGTCGACCACCGCCTCGTAGTCGACCTCGAGGAAGTGCGAGGCCGGCAGCGTCTTGGCCCAATAGGCGGTCAATTTCTGATAGTCGCGGCAGTAGCGGCCGAGATCGCCGAGGTCGTAGGTGAAGTTCAGCGCGTCGGCGAACAGCTTGGTGTAGCAGGAGAGGCAGGTGTCGACCGGGTCGCGGCGCGCGTGGATGATCTTCGCGTCGGGCAGGATGAGGCGGATCAGGCCGGCGCTGACGAAATTGCCCGGCGCCTTGTCGACGACACGCGGCTTGCCGTCGGCGACTGCGGCGATCCGCGACGCGTAATGTTCTCCAAGCCGCTCGAGCGCGTCGCCGTCGAGCGTGCGCACGCCCCTGGGAAAGTCGCTGATCTGCTCGACGACTCCGCGCATGTAGCGCAGTTCGCCCGCGCCGCAGACCTCCGGATGCGCGGCGAGAATCTGCTCGATCAGGGTCGTGCCGGAGCGCGGCATGCCGACGACGAAGATCGGCGCCGGCGAGCGAAACCCCTGACCGCCGAGGCGGTCGAGCAGCTCGGGCGTGAAGACGGCGGCGACCTCGGCAAAGAATTTCTCGGTCATGTCCGCGCTGTAGGGCGCGATCGCCCGCTTCATCCGGTTGCCTTCATTCAAGTGGCGGAACGCCGCCGGCGAATCGCCGAGGTCGAGGTAGGCCTTGCCGAGCGCGAAATGCAATGGCATGCGCGAGGCGTGCGTTTCCGTGCTGTCGGGCGCGAGCAGCGCCTCCATCGCCGGGATCGTCGGATCGTCGGGAGCGAATTTCACCAGCTCTGCGCGCCCGCACAGCGCGGCCGCCGACGTCGGGTTGATCGCCAGCGCCTCGTCGAACGCCGCCCGCGCCTCGTCCTGGCGGCCGAAGGTCTCCATCGTGCCGGCGCGCTTGGCGAGGCACGCGTCGCGCCCCGGACCCGGCAGGGCGGCGGCCCGATCGAGAGCGGCCATCCCTTCCGCATATCGGCCCTCGCGTAGCAGCAGGTTGGCGATCGCGCTTTCCTGTTCGACGGCTTCCTTCTCGTCGCTCGGCGTCAGCCGCTCGAGCCGTTCGACGTCGGCGCGCGCTTCGTCGACGCGATCGAGGTGGGCGAGCAGCCCTGCCCGCGCGGCCAGCGCGAGCAGATTGTCCGGCTGCAGTTCGAGCGTTTCGCCGAGCCGCTGCAGCGCGTCTTCGCGCTGCGTCCGCGCGAGATCGGCGGCGACCATGTTGAGGCGGACGTCGATCGAACTGGGATCGAGGGCGAGCGCGCGGCGGCCGCATTCGAGCGCCTTGCCGTATTCGCCGAGCTCGTTGAACAGGATCAGCAGATTGGCGTAGGCGCCGGCATGACGCGGGTTCAACGACAGCGCCATCTCGAAATTCTTCAGCGCCTCCTGGCGGCGCTTGAGCTTGGCGAGCGCATTGGCCTTGTTGAAATAGGCGTCGCCATAGCGGCGATCGAGCGCCAGCGCGCGATCGAAATCGGCGATCGCCTCGTCGTAGCGTTCGAGCTGCGACAGGACGGCGCCGCGGTTGTTGAGCGCCTTGGCGTGGCGCGGATTGATGGCCAGCGCCGCGTCGAAGGCGGCGATCGCCGGCTCGAGCTTGGCGTTGTGCTTGAGCACGGTGCCGTAATTGTAATGGGTCGCGTCGTTCGTGGCGTCGATCTTCAGCGCCCGCGCGGCGAAGGCCTCGGCCTCCTCGAACCGTTCGAGCCCGGTCAGCGCGACAGTCAGCAGGTTGAGCGCGCCGAAATGGCGCGGCGCCAGCTCGACCGCCTGGCGAAAACAGCGCTCGGCGTCCCGCAGGCGGCCGCCTTGCAGCGCCGTCATGCCTTTCTGCAACAGCCCGTCGACGTTCTTCATGGCGCTTGTGCGGCTCTCCGTCAGGCGAAGGACGCGCCGGCCCGGCCGCGCGCCGCCCGCCTCTTAGCTTCTATGGCGGCCTGCGGGAAGCCCGAAACGCCGAGGCCCTCGCTCGCGCTTGCCTCAGCGGCCCGTCGCCCAGCCGGGCGGCCCGCTCGCCGTCACGACCTCCGCGCTCGCACCGCGAAAAATCGCCATGGTCGCGACGCCGGTCATCACCGAACCGGAGTCGAGATTGAGGCGGAAACGGCGGATCTGGTCGATCGGCGACGGATCCGGCCTGAGGTCGTTGGGCGTATGGCCGTGGACGACGAAATAGCCGCCGTACCCTTGCGGTCCCGGCGCGGCGGAAAGGAACGGCCGGCGCACCCAGGCCCAGTGCTGGTCGCCGCCCAGCGTCGCCAGCGGCGCGTTCCACGGCTCGGCGAGGAACGACTCGAGGTCGACGCCCGGATTGACGCCGGCGTGAACGAACAGCAGGCCGCCCGAGCGCCAATGCGACTTCAGGTTCGCGAGCCAATCGCCAACGCGCGGCGGCAGGCTTTCGCGCGCGTCGCGCAGCAGGTCTTCGAGGTCGGCCGGCGTCGTGGTGAAATGCACGAACTCGCCGAGCGTGTGGTCGCCGCCGTTGGCGATCCACGTCTCCAGCGCGTCGATGGCGTCGGCGGGCGGCGTCTGCGGATCGAGGGCGAGACGCATCATCGCCTCGTGATTGCCCATCAGCGCGATCGTTTCGTCGCCGCCGGCGCGCCGCGCGCCGTCGAGGCCGATATCGATCGCGCCGAGGCTGTCGGGGCCGCGGTCGACGAGGTCGCCGAGCAGGACGACGACGCGGCGCGACGCCTGGCGCGGCTGGCGCGCCGCTTCGTCGAGCAGCGCCGCCAACAGGTCGCTGCGGCCGTGGATGTCGCCCACGGCGAAAATCTCGACGTCGTCGGCCCCGGCGCGCGGCAGCGCGTACGATCGGCGATCCAGGGCGATGGGCACGGGCGGGTCCTTTGTGGCGGGTCCGCGGCCAACATGGCGCGTCACAACGCCGATTTCCAGGTCGTGGGCCAGTGTGAAACGCCGCTTCGCACGCATATCGGCCGTTCTGCCGATTTGCGCCGCAGCTTCAAAGCAGACCCGCAGAGACGGGCGCGTTCGGCGGTCGCGGGTCGATTCCCGCCGTCGACGCGGGAGCAAGCGCGGGAGTTTATCCGCTGGGGCCGAGCGCTGCGGTGTTCAGAGCACGTCTGCCTGATCGCGCGCTGGTGCTCGCCGACGACATGGCTCGGCGCATCCTGATTGGCCTTCGCTGCTTGGTCTGACGGCGCGCCGATGCGACGCCGTCAATGCTCATCCATCAATGGCGCAGGCCGCTGGCGACCTGCGGCGCGAGTTCCATAGCCAACGTGTGGTAACCATCGGGCGTGAGATGAATTTCGTCGTCCTGGTGCGGCAGAACTCGAAGCATCTGATTCGAGGCCATCACGACCTTGATATGGCGACCGGCCGCGGCCGCTTTGATGCTCGCGACATTGACTTGCGCGTCGCCGGGGTTGGCGCCTTTGCGCGCATCGTTGCCACCCGGCTGCAGGACAAGGACTTTCGTGTCCGAATTCAGCACAGCGTCGAGCCGCGCCAGCATTCCCCCGGTCGTATCGCCGTTCACGCCGGCGTTCGCCACCGTCACGCTAAATCCCTTCGTGCGGAGGATTTTCTCCAATTGCGCGGGAAAGTCCTCGCCTCGCTCGACGCCCTTGCCATAAGTGTTGCTCGCGCCAAGGCAGACGACTTCGGCCGCTTGTGCGGCCCCGACCCCCAGCGCCGCCAGCGCGACGAATGCGAGCGCAGACAAATTTCTTCTCGCCCTGATCGACAGTGCGCCATTGTGCAACCGCATCGCACGTTCTCCTTCGCTGGTTGTGTTTCACGCGATTCGTTCGACTATAAGTTGGAACCACCCTAAGCTGGCAAGAGGGGTCCGCGGCGCCAACGGCGAGCGTATGGCTTGCGCTTCGCGGGCCGACAGCGATGACCGAAAAGGTGTGAAAAGCCCGTCACGCCTTGCACCGTCTGGGCGGGGGCTCATTGCTGTTCAGCGAGCCCGCCTTACCGCAAGCCGAACGGTTGGGCGCGCGATCGCAAAACGAGGCGTCTTCGCCCATTCGCGGTTGCTCAGGGTCGCCGCCGATCCCTCTAACCGGGTTGCGCGCGGTCACTGAGCGCGTGGTTGAGAGACTCCGCCTTGGGTCGAATACTGCGACGGCGCTGCCCAGATGGGAAAGTCCTCTTCGGGATTTCGTCTGCCCGAACGCCGCCGTTTCGCCGGCCGGCTCCGGACATTCAAACGGACCCGCCGTCGATCTCCAGCCGCATTGCGCGCTCCCGACGCCGCGCCTAGCATCGGGGCATGTTTCTCGCCTTCTTCGCCGCCCTGCGCGAGGCGCGCGTGCCGGTGACGCCGCGCGAGTTCCTCGACCTGATGCGCGCGCTGGACGCCGACCTCGCCGACAAGTCGGTCGAGGATTTCTACCGCCTGTCGCGCGCTCTGCTGGTCAAGGACGAGCGCAATCTCGACAAGTTCGACGTCGTCTTCGCCGAGGTCTTCCGCGGCGCGCTGACCCCAGATCCGGGCGTTGATCCGACCCGGCTGCCGGCCGAGTGGCTGCGGCGCGCGATCGAGCGCTATCTGACCGCCGAGGAGCGCGCCGAATTGGAGGCGCTCGGGCTCGAGGCGCTGATGAAGACCCTGGCTGAGCGGCTCGCCGAGCAGAGGGCGCGCCACCAGGGCGGAAACAAGCGGATCGGCACGGCCGGGACATCGCCGTTCGGCGCCTATGGCGACAATCCCGCCGGCGCGCGCATCGGCCAGGACCGCTCGCGCCGCTCGAGCGCGCTCAAGATCTGGGACCGGCGCGAATTCAAGGACTTTTCCGGCGACGAGGCGCTCGGGCCGCGCAACATCCGCCTGGCGCTCTCCCGTCTGCGCCGCTTCGCGCGCGAGGGCGCGGCCGAGGAGCTCGATCTCGACGACACGATCCGCTCGACCGCCGATCACGGCTATCTCGACGTCAAGCTGCGTCCCGAGCGCCGCAACGCCGTCAAAGTCCTGCTGTTTCTCGACGTCGGCGGCTCGATGGACTGGCACGTCGAGGCGGCCGACGCCCTGTTCTCGGCGGCGCGCCTGCAATTCAAGCGGCTCGAACACTTCTACTTCCACAACTGCCTCTACGAGAGCGTATGGAAGAGCAATCGCCGCCGATTCGAAGAGCGCACGCCGACCCAGCAGGTCGTCAATTCCTTCGGCCGCGACCATCGCGTCGTGTTCGTCGGCGACGCGGCGATGGGGCCGCACGAGATCCTCGCGCCCGGCGGCTCGGTCGAGCACCACAATCCCGAATCGGGCGAAACCTGGCTGAGGCGCGCCCTCGCCCACTGGCCGCGCAGCGTGTGGATCAACCCGTCGCCGCCCGAACAATGGGGATACGCTCAGTCGACCCGCGTCATCGCCGCCCTGTTCGAGCAGCGCATGTATCCGCTCACCCCCGACGGCGTCGAGGCGGCGATGCGCGCCCTGGCGCGCTGATCAATCGCGCACCACCAGCACCGAACATTGGGCGTGCCGCACGATGGTCTTGGCGTTGGAGCCGAGCAGATAATCGGACATCACCGGCCGGTGCGAGCCGACGACGATCAGGTCGGCGTTCCACTCGGTCGCGTCGCGCAAAAGCTCGTGATAGACGCCCCCGGAAAGCGCCGCGGCCGTCACCCGCGCCTTCGGCAGCGGCAGGTTGGCGGCGATCGCGTCGAGCGCCGCCTTGGCGCGCTTCTCCTGCTCCTCGTCGAAATCCGACGGCACGTATTCCATGAACGTTGCGGGCAACAGCGGCTGCACGTTGACCAGACGCAAGTCGCCGCCGCTTTGCGTCGCGAGCTCGAGCGCCTGGTCGAGGCCCTTGGGGTGTGAGGCGGGATCGGCGAGATCGACAGCGAGAATGATCCGGTGGAACATGGTTTCCTCCTCGGGACGGCCCAAGCCGGCGGCGTGAGATTAGGCCGGTTGCGCGCGGCGCGGCAATGCGACGGGCCAGCGCGTATTGGGGGCCCCGACGAATGCGCCCACTAGCCGTTGTTCCCTGGCGGCGACATCGCTATAAGGGCGCCGAGTTCACCGGGGAACCGAGAACCATGGGCATTGTCGGCGTTATCGAAGACGGGTACCGACCCACCGACGACGAGCCGTTCATGAGCGAGCGGCAAAAGGAATATTTCCGCCGTAAGCTGATCGCCTGGCGCGAATCGATCCTGGCGGAGAGCAAAGAGACTCTTGCCGCACTGCAGAACGAGAGCGAGAATCATCCCGACATCGCCGATCGCGCGTCGTCGGAGACTGACCGCGCGATCGAGTTGAGGGCGCGCGATCGCCAGCGCAAGCTGATCGCCAAGATCGAGGCCGCGCTGACGCGCATCGACGACGGCAGTTACGGGTTCTGCATCGAGACCGGCGACCCGATTTCGCTGCGCCGCCTCGACGCGCGGCCGATTGCGACGCTGTCGGTGGAGGCGCAGGAGCGCCACGAACGGCGCGAGCGAATCTACCGCGAGGAATAGGACGGATTGGACGGCGCGTCAGCCGCTGCGCCCGAGCAGCCGCGCCATCTCGGCCTCCAGCGATTCGAGATCGGCGAAAGGATCGTCGCTCTTCGGCTTGGCGGTCGTTGCCGCGTCGCTCGACGCTGGCGCGGCGGGCGTCGCGTCGGGGCGCGCGTGCGGGGGCGGAGGCGGAGGCGGCCCGGC
>PLRT01000043.1 GCA_003164915.1 Hyphomicrobiales bacterium
CAGGCGCTGCTCGCCTGCGACGCCGCCCTGCTGGCGCTATCGGTCGTGGCCGTCTCGGTCGCGCGCCGCAGCGGCGCCAGCGCCTTCGTTTATGGCGCTACGCTGGCGCTGAGCGCCGCGCTGCTCGCCGCCGCCGCCGCCGCGCTGATCGGCCGCGCCGGGCCGGCGCGGCTGACGCTGCCGATCGGCCTGCCGTGGGTCGGCGCCAATTTCCGCCTCGACGCGCTGTCGGCGTTCTTCGCCGTGGTGGTCAATCTCGGCGGCGCGGCGGCGAGCCTCTACGCCCTCGGCTACGGCCGCCACGAGCGCGAGCCGGCGCGCGTGCTGCCGTTCTTTCCCGCTTTCCTGGCCGGCATGAACGTCGTGCTGATCGCCGACGACGCCTATGTTTTCCTGGTGGCGTGGGAATTCATGTCGCTGGCCTCGTGGGCGCTGGTGATGGCGCATCACCGCGATAGCGGCGTCGCGCGCGCCGGTTTCGTCTATCTCGTCATGGCGAGCTTCGGCACGCTCGCCTTGCTGCTCGCCTTCGGCCTGCTCGCCGGCGCGGGCGGCGGCTACGGGTTCGACGCGATGCGCGCCGCTCCGCCGGCCGCCGGCGTCGCCGCGCTGGCGCTCGCTCTGGCGCTGGTCGGCGCCGGCTCGAAGGCGGGCCTCGCGCCGCTGCACGTCTGGCNNGTCTCGGCGCTGATGAGCGGCGTGATGACCAAGGTGGCGGTCTACGCTTTCATTCGCATCGCCTTCGATCTCGTCGGCCGGCCGGACTGGCGCTGGAGCGCGCCGATCCTCGCGCTCGGCGCGGCGACCGCGCTCATCGGCGTGCTGCACGCGCTGATGCAGACCGACCTCAAGCGGGTGCTCGCCTATTCGACGATCGAGAACGTCGGCCTGATCTTCGTCGCCGTCGGCCTCGCGCTCGCCTTCAAGGCGAGCGGGCTTCCCGGCGCCGCCGCGCTGGCGATGACGGCGGCCCTGTTCCACGCGCTCAACCACGCCCTGTTCAAGAGCCTGCTGTTCTTCGGCGCCGGCGCGGTGCTGACCGCGACCGGAGAGCGGCGCATGGGGCGGCTCGGCGGGCTGCTCAATCGCATGCCGGCGACCGGCTTCTTCGTGCTCACCGGCTGCGCGGCGATCGCGGCGCTGCCGCCGCTCAACGGCTTCGTCTCCGAATGGCTGATGCTGCAGGCGATCCTGCTCGGGCCGCAGTTCCCGCAATGGACTCTGAAGCTGCTGACGCCGGCGGTCGGCGCGGCGGTGGCGCTGACCGCGGCGCTCGCCGCGGCGTGCTTCGTGCGCGCATTCGGCATTCCGTTCCTCGGCCGGCCGCGCAGCGACGAGGCCGCGAAGGCGCGCGAGGTCGATCGTTTCTCGCTCGCGGCGATGGGCGCGCTCGCCGCCCTCTGCCTGCTGGCGGGCGTCTTTCCCGGGGTGGTCATCGACACCTTGAAGCCGGTTGCGGTCGCCGTCACCGGCGCGGCGATGCCGCTGCAGGCCGAGATCCCCTGGCTGTCGATCGCGCCGATCGCCGAGAGTCGCAGCTCCTATAACGGCCTGCTGGTGTTCCTGTTCATCGTCGCCTCGGGAGCGATGGCGGCATCCGTCATCCACCGGTTCGCCTCCGACGCGCTGCGGCGCGCGCCCGCCTGGGACTGCGGCTTCCCCGACTCCAGCCCGGCGACGCAATACACCGCCGAAAGCTTCAGCCAACCGATCCGGCGCGTGTTCGGCGGCTATGTCTTCCGCGGCCGCGAGCGGCTCGACATGCCGGCGCCGGGCGAGACGCGACCGGCGGTGCATCAGCTCGTGCTGCGCGATCCGGTGTGGGACGGATTCTACACGCCGCTCGGCGAAATCGTCGGGGCGATCGCGACGCGGCTCAACCGCTTGCAGTTCCTCACCATCCGGCAGTACCTCAGCGTCGTCTTCGCCGCGCTGGTCGCGCTGCTGCTGATTCTGGCGGCCTGGCCATGACCGGCCTCGCCGTCGACCTCGTCTTCCAACTCATGCAGATGACCCTGGTCATCCTGATCGCGCCGCTGCTGACCGGGCTGGTGCGGGCGGTCAAGGCGCGCCTCACCCGTCGCCGCGGNNGTCGCCGACAGCGCGTCGTGGTTGTTCCGCACGACGCCCTATGTCGTTTTGGCCGCCACCTGGGTCGCCGCGGCGCTGATCCCGACCTTCGCCACTGGGCTGCTGTTTTCCTGGTCGGCCGATCTGATCGCCATCGTCGCGCTGCTTGGCTCGGCCCGCTTCTTCCTCGCGCTCGCCGGCCTCGACGTCGGAACCAGCTTCGGCGGCCTCGGCGCAAGCCGCGAAGCGATGTTCGCCTCGCTCGCCGAGCCGGCGATGATCGTCATCGTCTTTTCGCTGGCGCTGATCGCCGGCTCGACCCAGCTTTCGACTGTCGCAGCGGCGATGACGTCGGGCGTCGGTCTGCGCGTTACGCTCGGCATGGCGCTGATCGCGCTGGTCATCGTCGCGATCGCCGAGAACGGCCGCATCCCGGTCGACAACCCCGCCACCCATCTCGAGCTGACGATGGTCCACGAGGCGATGATCCTCGAATATTCCGGCCGCCACCTCGCGGTCATCGAACTCGCCTCGATGCTCAAGCTCACCCTCTACGTGTCGCTGATCGTCTGCGTCTTCGTTCCCTGGGGGATCGCGATCGCCGATGCCGGGGTCGGCGACCGCCTCGCCGGCGCAGCGTTCTATGTCGCCAAGCTCGGCGTCGCCGGCGTGCTGCTCGGCGTGTTCGAAACCAGCATCGCCAAGATGCGGGTGTTCCGCGTGCCCGACTTTCTCGGCGCGGCGCTGATGCTCGGCTTTCTTGGCGCGCTGCTGCTGTTCGTGTCGCGGACGCTGAAATGACCGGCCTCTCGTTCGACGTCTCTCACCTTCTCGCCGGCGGGNNTGGTGCTGGTCAGCTTCATGCTGCTCTACCAGACGCGGCTGTTCGCGCTGCTCAACGTCTTCGCGCTGCAGGCGGTCATCCTCGCGCTGTCGGTCGCCTGGCAGGCCTATGTCCAGGACGCCATCCATCTCTACGTAACCGCGGCGATCGCCTTCGCCTTCAAGGCGGTGATCATTCCGGTCGCGCTCCACCGCATCATCTCCCGGCTCGGCATCCACCGCGACGTCGAGAACGTCGTCGGCATCGGCCCGACCATGCTTGCGGGCCTGGCGCTGGTCGCCCTGTCGATCGTCGTCATGCTGCGCGTCGTCAGCGAGGCCGACGCGCTGGCGCGCGAAGACCTCGCCTTCGCGTTGTCCGTCGTGCTGCTCGGTATGCTGATGATGGTCGTCCGGCGAAACGCGGTCAGCATGGTGGTCGGCTTCATGTCGCTCGAGAACGGGCTGATCCTCGCCGCCGCGGGCGCCAAGGGCATGCCGCTGGTGGTCGAGATCTCGGTCGCCTTCTCCGTGCTGGTCGCCTTCACCGTGATCGGCGTCTTCCTCTTCCGCATCTCCGAACGCTTCGAGACGGTCGACGCGCGCGCGCTCGAACAGTTTCAGGGGGACCGACTGTGAGCGGGCTCCCCCTCGACGGACTGGCGGCGATCCTCGTTCTGCCGGCGGCGACGGCGGCGCTGCTCGCCTTTATGCCCGGCTACCGTGTGTCGGCGGCGATCAACGTCGCCTCGTCGCTGCTGACTTTTCTCGCCTCGTTGTCGTTTCTGTTCGTCAAGCCGGCGAGCGGCGACTATTTCCTGGTCGACGACCTCAACATCGTCTTCGTCGTCCTCAACACCTTCGTCGCGTTCACCGCCAGCGTGTTCTCGGCGAGCTACATCGGCCACGAGCTCGAAACCGGCCGCCTGACGTCGATCCATCTGCGCTTCTATCACGCGATGTACCAGGCGCTGACATTCGCAATGAACCTCGCGCTCGTCGCCAACAACATCGGTCTGATGTGGGTGGCGATCGAGATGGCGACGCTGACCACGGTGGCGATGGTCGGCGTCTACCGCACCCAGGCGGCGATCGAGGCGGCGTGGAAATACTTCGTCCTCGGCAGCGTCGGCATCGCCCTGGCGCTGTTCGGCACCATCCTCGTCTACATGGCGGCGCGGCCAGTGCTCGGCGAAGGCGTCGGCGGCATGGTGTGGACGACGCTGCTCGGCCGGGTCGCCGAGTTCGACCCGGCGCTGCTCAATCTCGCCTTCGTCTTCCTGATGCTCGGCTACGGCACCAAGGTCGGGCTCGCGCCGCTGCACGCCTGGCTGCCCGACGCGCACGCCGAAGGCCCGACGCCGATCTCGGCGGTGCTGTCGGGCCTGCTGCTCAACGTCGCGCTCTACGCCGTGCTGCGGTTCAAGCTGCTGCTCGACGCCAACGCGCGCGCGATCGCGCCCGGGCCGCTGATGGCGACGCTCGGCCTCGTCTCGCTGATCTTCGCCGCCTTCATGCTCTACCGCCGGCGCGACATCAAACGGCTGTTCGCCTTCTCGTCGATCGAGCACATGGGCATCATCGTCTTCGCCTTCGGCATGGGAGGGCCGCTCGCCAATTTCGCCGGCCTGCTGCACATGACGATGCACAGCCTGACCAAGTCGGCGATCTTCTTCACCGTCGGTCACATCGCCCAGGCCAAGGGCACCCAGCAGATCGCCGACATCCGCGGCCTCACCGTTTCGCATCCGGCGCTCGGCTGGAGCCTCGTGCTCGGCGTGCTGGCGATCGCCGGCGCGCCGCCGCTCGGCATCTTCACCAGCGAGTTCCTGGTGGTCAGCTCGACCTTCGCGCGCGCGCCCTGGCTTGCGCTGCTGCTGGTCTTCGGCCTGCTGGTCGCCTTCGGCGCGCTGATCCTGCGCCTGCAGGGCATGGCGTTCGGCGAACCGAGCCCGGGCGACAGGCAAACCACCGCTTCGACCCTGCCGATCGCTGCGCATTTTGGTCTGGTGCTGCTCGCCGGCCTCTATCTGCCGCCGCCGCTGGTCGCCTGGTTTCAGCACGTCGCGACGATGCTGAAGTAAGGGGGCGGCGCATGACGACGGCCAAATCGACGCGGAACGAGGACTGGAGCGAGGCGGCGCGGCGGCTCGCCGCCGGCGAAGCGCGGCTGGTCGGCCTGTGGGGCGACGGCGCCGAGGTTCGCATGGCGATCTCGACGGGCGGGCCGGGGCTCGAATTCCTCCGCTACGCCTGTGACGCCGGCGCCTATCCCTCGGTCGGCGCCGCGCACGCGCCGGCGATCCGCCTCGAGCGCGCGATCGCCGATCTCAACGGCCTGAAGGCCGAGGGCGCGCCCGACGCGCGGCCGTGGCTCGACCACGGCCGGTGGCCGGTGCGCCATCCGCTGGGCGACGGCTCGCCTGCCGCCGGCGGCGAACCGGAGCGCTATGCGTTCCTCACCGCGGAAGGCGCCGGCCTGCACCAGATCCCGGTCGGACCGGTCCACGCCGGAATCATCGAGCCAGGTCATTTCCGGTTCCACGCCAGCGGCGAGACGGTGGTGCGGCTGGAGGAGAGGTTCGGATATGCCCACAAGGGCGTCGAGCGGCTGATGACGGGGGCCGATCTCCGGCGCGGCGCCGAGCTCGCGGCCCGCGTCAGCGGCGACAGCACGGTCGCCTACCAGATCGCCTTCGCCCGCGCGGTCGAACAGGCGCTCGGCTTCGCCGCGCCGCGGCGGGCGAATTGGCTGCGGGCGCTGATGGCCGAGATCGAGCGCGTGGCCAACCATCTCGGCGACATCGGCGCGATCTGCAACGACGCCTCCTTCGCCTTGATGCACGCCCATACCGGCGCTTTGCGCGAACTCGCCCTGCGCGCCGCCGACCATGCGTTCGGCCATCGCCTGATGATGGATCGGATCGCGCCGGGCGGCGTCGACGTCGACCTCGACCGCGACAAGCGCGCCGCGCTGCGCGAGATGGTCGCCACGATCCGCGAGCGCTTTCCGCGGCTGGTCGAGCTCTACGACAACACCGCGTCGCTGCAGGATCGCACCGTCGGCGCGGGACGGCTCAGTCTCGAGCTCGCCGAGCGCTTCGGCTGCGGCGGGGTGATTGGCCGCGCCTCGGGCCGCGACTTCGACGCCCGGCGCGACTGCGCCTATTCTCCCTATGACGAGCTGCGCTTCGAGACGCCGGTGCAGCGCGAGGGCGACGTCAACGCGCGCGTCTGGCTGCGCGTCCGTGAGGTCGAGGAATCGCTGCGCCTGATCAGCCAGATCCTCGACCGGCTGCCCATCGGCCCGATCTTCGCCCAACCGCAGCCGGCGACGAGCCCCGGCGAAGGCTGGGCGCTGATCGAAGGCTTCCGCGGCGACGTGTTCGTTCACGTGCGGCTCGGCGACGACGGCCGCGTCGCGCGCTGTCATCTGCGCGACCCGTCGTGGTTCCAGTGGCCGCTGCTCGAAGCGGCGATCGAAGGCAACATCGTCGCCGACTTCCCGTTGTGCAACAAGTCGTTCAACTGTTCCTATTCCGGCTGCGACCTCTGAGGGGGAGGAGGGGACGATGCGCCGAACGCTGATCGAGGGACTGCTGAAGGGGCCGCTGACCGAGGCGGCGCCGCGCCGCGACGATCCCGAGCTGGCGGCGCTCGCCGCCGCGGTCGATCGCGCCGCCGCCGCGAGCCTCGGCCGCAGCCTGGCGATCCGTCATGTCGACGCCGGCTCGTGCAACGGCTGCGAGCTCGAGATCCATGCGCTCGGCAACGCCTTCTACGACCTCGAACGCTTCGGCCTGCGCTTCGTCGCCTCGCCGCGCCACGCCGACGTGCTGCTGGTGACCGGGCCGGTGACGGTCAACATGCGCGAGGCGCTGGAGCGGACCTACGCGGCGACGCCGGCACCCAAATGGGTTATTGCCTCGGGCGGCTGCGCCAAGGACGGCGGCGTGTTTCGCGGCAGCTACGCGGTCGTCGGCGGCGTCGGCGACGTCCTGCCTGTCGACCTCTACGTTCCCGGCTGTCCGCCGCGGCCGGCGACGCTGCTGAAGGCGCTGCTGGCGCTGCTCGGCGGGGGCGGGGGCTGAGGCGATTGCCGCGCCGCGCCCGGCGCTGCTAGATTCGATCCTCACGAAGCGCGAGGGGGAGAAGGCCAGATTGTCGAACGCCCGTTATCCCAGCCTGCACGATCGCGTCGTCTTCATCACCGGCGGCGGATCGGGAATCGGCGCGGCGATGGTCGAAGCCTTCGTGGCGCAGGGCTCGAGCGTCGCCTTCGTCGACGTCGCCAGGGACGAATCGCTGCGCCTGGTCGAGCGCGCCGCCGGTCCGCAGAAGCCGCTGTTCATCGAATGCGATCTGACCAACCTCGCCGCGCTCGAAGCGGCGATGGTCGAAATACGCCAGCGGCTCGGGCCGATCGCGGTTCTGGTCAACAACGCCGCCAACGACACGCGGCGCGCCTTCGCCGAGGTCACCGAAGCCGACTGGGACTTCACGATCGCGGTCAACCTCAAGCACCAGTTCTTCGCCGCCCAGATCGCCGCCCAGTCGATGCGCGAAATCGGCGGCGGTTCGATCATCAATTTCTCCTCCACCGCATGGATGATCGGCTCGCGGCGCTTGACCGTCTATGCGGCCGCCAAGGCGGCGGTCCTGGGCCTGACCAACAGCCTGGCGCACGAACTCGGCGGCGACAACATTCGCGTCAATTGCATTGCGCCGGGGGCGATCATGACCGAGCGTCAGCGGCGGTTGTGGTTCACCACCGAAGCCGACGTCGCGGCGATGGTGGCGCGTCAATGCCTGCCGCAGGCGATCGGCCCGGAAGCGGTCGCCAGCGCGGCGCTGTTCCTCGCCGCCGACGACAGCCGGATGATCACCAAGCACTGCCTGCTGGTCGACGCCGGGCTGCGGTGAGCGAAGCGCGACTTGAATTGACGCAATTGCGCTTGATCGGCGACGCGGGTCAGCGCATTCTCGCCGATCCGGCTGGTCCCCTAAGAGACCGCCTCGTAGGGAGGGTAGCATGACCGTTGCGCGAATTCTCGCGGAAAAGGGCAGAGACGTCCACACCACCCAACCGCACCGCACCGTCCGGGAAGTGGCGGCGCAGCTCGCCAACTGGGGCGTCGGCGCCGTCGTGGTTTCCGACGCGTCCCGAGCCGTGCTCGGCATCGTCTCCGAACGCGACCTCGTGCGCGCGATCGGAACCGGGCCGGCCAGCGTGCTGGAGGAGCCGGTGTCGCGCCACATGACGGCGAAAGTCACCACGGTCGACGAGCGCGCCACGATCGACGTGGTGATGGAGATGATGACCGAAGGCCGCTTCCGCCACCTGCCGGTGGTCGACAACGGCCGGCTCATCGGCATCGTCTCGATCGGCGACGTCGTCAGGCGCCACGTGCAGACGATCGACAGCGAACGGCGCGCGCTGCGCGATTACATCGGCGCCGCCTGAGCGTCGGCCGCCTCAGCCCTCGGCAACGGGCGCGAGATCGAAACATTCGGCGATTTCGTCGCGCGCGCGGCGCGCCGCCTCGCGGCCGAGAGCGATCAGCTCCTCGGCGCGGTCGAATTCAAACACGCCGAACCGGCCGGCCTTGAGATTGACCAGCACGTCGGGCGGGTCGCCGGCGAGCCGCGAACGCATCAGACGATCCTGGGTAATGTTGAACGCGTTGACCATCACCGAGGCGAAGCCCGGCGCGCTGGCGCCGGGCCTTCCGCCCCATAAGAATCCTCTGTCGCGGCGCGGAGCAGGGGATGCATCGGCCTCGGCCGGGTCGATCTCGACGCCGTCGTGCCGGGTCGCGCCGCGGCCGGTCCCGTCGGCGGCGATGCTGAGCGCGATCACCCGTTCGGCGCCGAGCGCGCGCGCGACGCTGACCGGCACCGGATTGACGACCGCGCCGTCGATCAGCCAGCGGTGGCCGAGCCTGACCGGCTCGAACACGCCCGGCAGGGCGTAGGACGCGCGCATCGCGTCGATCAGCGAGCCGCGGCGCAACCACACTTCGTGGCCGGTGCCGAGCTCGGTCGCCACGCCGGCGAAGCGCATCGGCAAGTCCTCGATGCGCAACCCGCCGATCGTCTTATTCAGCCGCGTGCGCAGCTTGTCGCCGCCGATCAGACCGGCGCCGCTGAAGGAGAAGTCGAGCAGGCCAAACACGCGCCGGCGGTTCAGCGAGCGGACGAAAGCTTCGAGCTCGTCAAGCCGACCGGCGGCGTGGCAGCCGCCGACCAGCGCGCCGATCGACGAGCCGACGACGACGTCGGGAACGATGCCCATCGCGATCAATTCGCGCAGGGCGCCGATATGGGCCCAACCGCGCGCCGCCCCCGCCCCGAGCGCCAAGCCGATGCGTGGTCTGGCGTGGGAGCGGCCGCCCGCGGCGCCCTCGACCTCGGTCTTGCGGATGTGATCGTCCGCCATGGCTCAAGCCTCGCCGGCCGCCGCGCGCCCCCCGCAAAAGCGAAGAACGCGGGACGCGCCCTATCCAAGCCCCCGCCGCCTTTATAATTCGTGTGTCCCGCCGTGTGACGGGTTCACATCCCTTCGATCGGCGTCAGCCGCGCGCCGCCGGCGGCGGATTCGACCCGCCGGTAGAAACAAGACCGGCGGCCGGTATGGCAGGCGCCGCCGTCGCCGCCGACGCTGACGCGCGCCAACAGCGCGTCCTGGTCGCAGTCGACCCGCAGCTCGACGACGGTCTGGACCTGGCCGGAGACGTCGCCCTTGCGCCACAGCTTCTGGCGCGAGCGCGACCAATAATGCATCACGCCGGTCGCCAGTGTCTTGTCCAACGCCTCGGCGTTCATGTAGGCGAGCATCAGAACCTCGCCGCTCTCCGCGTCGACCGCGACGCAGGCGATCAACCCGTCGGCGGAGAAGCGCGGCGTGAAGGCGGAGCCTTCCTCGATGTCGTCTGCGGCGGCGCTCGCCATGGTCAGCGCGCGCCGCGCAGCAGGGTGAGGAAGCGAGTCTGCTCGTTGGGCTGCGAACGGAAGACCCCGGTGAACTGGGTCGTCACGGTGGAGACGCCGTCCTTCTTCACGCCGCGCATCGACATGCAGGTGTGCTCGGCCTCGATCATCACCGCGACCCCGCGGGTGTTGAGCGCGCCGTCGATCGCGGCGACGATCTGGGCCGACAGCGCCTCCTGGGTCTGCAGCCGCCGCGCGAACGCGTCGACGATGCGCGCGAGCTTCGACAGCCCGACGACGCCGCGGCGCGGGTAATAGGCGATATGCGCCTTGCCGATGAACGGCGCGATGTGGTGCTCGCAATGCGAGATGAAGGGGATGTCGCGGACCAGCACCAGATCCTTGTAGCCGTCGACGTCGTCGAAAACCCGCGCGAGGTGCTTGGCCGGGTCCTGGCGGTAGCCGGCGAACAGCTCTTCATAGGCCTTGACGACCCGGCGCGGGGTTTCCAGCAGGCCTTCGCGGGCAGGGTCGTCGCCCGCCCAGGCGATCAGGGTGCGAACCGCCGCCTCGGCTTCCTCGCGAGACGGCCGGGCGGGCGCTTCAGCCTTGTGCTCGTCGCGGGTGACTACGTCGTCCATGCGGCTCTTCTACCAGTTCGACATTCCTGCGGCCATCGCCGGCGCTCGCATCGGCGCGCCCGGCCTTCTATATAGTTACCTACCGCGACTGGAAAAGCCGTCCCTTGTCCGACGTCATGACCAACGACGATTTCGACGCAATCTATACGGCGCGCATCCTCGAGCTCGCCGCCGACATCCCGCGCCTGGGGCGGCTCGCCGCGCCCGACGCGTCCGCCTCGGCGCGCTCGCCGGTCTGCGGCTCCAGGGTGACGGTCGACCTCCGGGTGAGCGGCGGCCGGGTCGCCGACTTCGCCCATGACGTGCGCGCCTGCGCGCTGGGGCAGGCGGCTTCGTCGCTGATGGCGCGCCATGTCATCGGCGCGGCGCCCGAAGCGCTGATCGCCTTGCGCGAGACGGTGCGGCGGATGCTCAAGGAAAAAGGGCCGCCGCCGGACGGGGAATGGGCGGAATTCGCCGTGTTGGCGCCAGTGCGCGACCTGCCGTCGCGCCACGCGGCGACGCTGCTGACTTTCGACGCGGTCGTCGAGGCGCTCGACAAGATCGAGGCTTTGCGCCGGCCGCCCGAGGGCGCCGGAGCGGAGCGATGAGCGCCCTCGGCCAGGCCCCGCGGCAGGCCGTCCATCTGCTGATCCGTTTCTACCAGCTGACTTTTTCGGCGTTGCTGGGACGCCGGTGCCGCTACCTGCCGACCTGCTCGGCCTATGCCGACGAGGCGATCCGCCGCCATGGCCTGTGGGTGGGCGGCTGGATGGCGACAGCGCGGCTTTGCCGCTGCCACCCGTGGGGCGGGTCGGGCTATGATCCGCCACCGGCGACGCCGCCCTCCGGCGCCTCGTGGCGGACGCCGTGGCGTTACGGCCGCTGGCGCTACCGCTGCGACTGAAAACCGGGGACAGTCGCGCCGCCGCCTTGGTCGGGACTTCACAGGCCGTTAACCATGGCGTGATTTCGTCTGCCAACGCTTTTCCCCTGGTGACCCCATGCGCCTCGGTCGCATCGCTCTTTGTCTGCTGCTCGCAGGCCTCGCGCCGGCCGCGGCGCAGGCCGAGGAAATCCGCATCATCGGCGACAGCATCGGCGAGGGCCTGCACCTCGCGTCGAGCTATCCGTCGCCGGCAAATCGCTTCAATGTCGCAATCTATACGCCGAAAATCTTTGACCAAATTCGGGAAATGCCGCGCGGCGCGAATGTCGTCATGAGCCTGGGCACCAATGACGCGGTCGCCGGCCTGGACGAGCAGCAGCCGCGCATTCTGCAGATCGCCGCCGCGGCACGCGAGCAGGGCATCAAGCTCACCTGGCTCGGTCCGCCCTGCGTGCGCACCGCCTGGGAGGCCCATTCCGAGAAGCTCGACAAAGTCATCGCCGCGACGCTGGCCGACACCTCGGTCGCCTACGTTTCGGCGCAGACGCCGGAATTCTGTGCGCCTGGCCTGCACGCCGGCGACGGCGTCCACTTTACTATGGCGGGCTATCGGCTGCTGTGGCAGAAGGCGGCGTCCGTCGCGGGCATCCCGATCCTCGAAGCCTCGGTGAGCGAGCGCAAGCCGGTCGCCGTAAGAGGTTACAGGAAGGTTCTCGTCTGCCACAAAAAGGGCTCAAGCGAGAAAAAGACTTGTCATTACAGGCTTGTCGTTCCAGCGGCGAAGCCTGCCGGGTCCGCGCCGGGTTGATCCAACCGCAAGCCAAAGGCGCCTGAGGGATGTGGAAGTCCGGGTTCTCAGTTGCGACGTGTAGCGTGGCCTTCGTCGCGTTCGCCGCCGCCGCGATCGGGGCGACCGCTCCGACCGTGGCCGAAGAGGCGCCGCCGCTGCACNNTCGCCTTCGTCGGCGACTCGATGGCAGACGGTCTGTGGGGCGCAATGTTTCGCCGCCTCGGAAAAGACAAATGTTTGGCGGAGAAGGTCAAGCTGATCCGCCGGGCGGAGAACGGCACCGGGCTGACCCGACTGGATAAGTTCAATTGGGTCGACGAGGTGGGGGCGATCGCCAAGGATCCGGGGGCCGATCTCTTCGTTGGTTCGTTCGGCGTCAACGATCGCCAGTCGATCGTCGGCGTCGACAAGAAGCGAACCGAATACGGCGGTCCGGATTTCGACGCGCGTTACGAGGGAATCATTGAGGATGTGGTCCGGGCCGGGTTGTCGCACGGCTCGTCGTTTCTGGTGATGGGGCTGCCGATCATGCTCGACCCCGCCGCCAACTCCGACGCCGTCGAGAAGAACAAGATCTTCGCCGACGCGGTGGCGCAAATCGCGTCGCCGCAGGCGACGTTCGTTCCGCCATGGACCTCGCAGCCTCCGCCCGACGTCTACAAGCCTTTCCTGCCCAACGCCAAGCAGAGCATGGTCCAGGTGCGCGCGCCAGACGGCGTGCATTTCACCACCGCCGGCTACGATATGGTGATGGACGCCTTCTACCCGGCGATCATGGCGAGCCTGAAGCAACGCGGCCACGACGTCGCCGCCGAATGCGAACAGATGGGGGCGAAGTAGGTTTTGCGAAGTTCGGCGGCGCTGCTCGCATGGGCCTCGGCCTTGCTGATCGGCGCGGTGGGGGCCAGCCTCACCGCGAAGATCGACGCGAGCGCCCCCGCCGGCGTCGTCTCGGTCGAGCGGGCGCTGCAATCGGCGAGCCGGTTGGGCCTTCCGGCGTCGGCTGAACTCGTCGCGCTTGCCGGCGGCGACTCTCGCTTTGCCGCCTGGCGCGCTTCCGACCGCGACGCGCCTCCCAAGACGACGGCGCGCGCCGTCGCGATCACGCCGCCGAGCGCCGGCGAAAAGCTGCTGCGCGCGGCGCTGCTGTCGAAACCGACGGCGCCGGAAATGGCCCTCGTCCCGCTCGGCAAGCCGCGTAAGCTCGGCGCGCTCTCGGCGCTCGAGGCGGCGGCGCCGGAGGCGGCGCGGCCGAGCCCCGAGCTCACCGCCTATGGCGAGCTCCAGCCCGACGTCTTCGCCGCGCGCCGGCTGACCGTGCTGCAGCTCGGCGACAGCCACACCGCCGCGGATTTCTTCAGCGGTCGGGTGCGCGAGCGGCTGCAACAGGTGTTCGGCGCCGGGGGCGAGGATTATCTCGTCCCGGGCAGGCCGCATCCCGGCGTGCGCTCGGCCTTGTTCGACGACGACGCCTCCGACGGCTGGAGTTACGAGGCGCTGCAGAGATCGGATGAGAACCGCCACTTCTACCTGACCGGCTTCAACGCGATCGCCCATCGCGCCGGCGCATCGCTCGACTTCAAGTCACGCGGCGGCCTCGCCTATGACAGCGTCCAGGTTGCTTTCCTCAAGCAGCCGGGCGGAGGCCGCGCCGAAGTCCTGGTCGATGGCCAGCCGAGCGGCGAAATCAATCTCGAGGGCGCCGCCGACCAGCGGGCGATGCTCGACGTCAATCCGACCGAGCACGGCGCCAAAGGCTTCCACGACGTGGCGGTGCGGGCGCTGACCGACGCGCCGGTGACCGTCACCGGCGTCGAGGTCAACCGCGAAGGCGACGGCGTATCCTATATCAGCCTCGGCTTCCCCGGCGCGACGGTGCAGCTGCTGCAGAAGCTCGCCGAGGACAATCTCGCCGACGACCTCAAGCGCATCGCGCCCGACGTCATCGTCCTCGCCTTCGGCACCAACGAGGGCTTCAACGACGCGCTCGACGTCGCCGCCTACACGGCGCAGTACGAACAGATCGTCAAACGGCTGAAGGCGCTGCGGCCCGAGGCGCGCATCGTCATCGTCGGTCCGCCCGACGGAGCGCGCGCGGGGGCGGGATGCAGACCCGGCGTGGCCGGCTGCGCGACGGCGGCGGGCGGCGACAACGGCGCCTGCAAGCTGCCGACGCCGCCCAAGCTCGCACAGGTGCGCGAGGCCCAACGGCGCCTGGCGATTCGGCTCGAAGCCGATTTCTGGGACTGGTCGTCGGCGATGCCCAGTCCGTGCGGCGCGCAAGCGTGGGCCGCCGCTGATCCGCCGCTGATGGCCCATGATTACGTGCACATGACGGTGGACGGGTATCGGCAGAGCGCCGATCGTTTCGCGGATTTCCTCATTCCCTTGATCGAAGGCCGGCAGACCAGCGCCCATGTTGTTTCCAACAATTGATTTCGGGCTGTTCTTCGCGTTTTCGTTTGTCCTGGTCTGGAGTCTCAACGCCTACAACACCGCCAAGAAGCTCGTTCTCCTCGCGCTGAGCCTCGCGTTCTACGCCTCGTGGAACTGGCGATTCCTGCTGCTGCTGCTGGCGAGCGGCGCGATCTCCTACCTCGTCGGGCTTTATGTCGACGCCGCCGCCAAGCGCCCCTTTCGCCGCCTCGCGCTCGGCCTCGGCGTCGCGCTCGACCTCGGCATCCTCGGCTATTTCAAGTACCTCGACTTCTTCATCGCCCAGGCGATGAACCTCGCGCATATGCTCGGGTTCGAGCTGCCGCTCGGCTTCGTCAACGTCACGCTGCCGGTGGCGATCTCGTTCCTCACCTTCCACGCGATCTCCTACATCGTCGACGTCTATCGCGGCCGGCTCGCCGCCTCGCGCTCGCCGCTCGACATCTTCCTCTACATCAGCTTCTTTCCGCATCTGGTGGCGGGGCCGATCGTGCGCGCCCACGTATTCCTGCCGCAGTTGGCCACGCCGCCGCGCGCCGGCGACTTCTCGTTTGGCGAAAACATGCTGCTGATCCTCGGCGGCCTGTTCAAGAAGATGGTGATCGCCAACTACCTGGCGGTGCGGTTCGTCGACCCGGTGTTCATCGACCCGTCGCAGTTCTCGCGCTTCGATCTGATCATGGCGATCTACGCCTACGCGGTGCAGATCTACGCCGACTTCTCCGCCTACACCGACATCGCCATCGGCGTCGCGGGGCTGCTCGGCTACCATTTTCCGCAGAACTTCAACCAGCCCTATCGCGCGCTCGGCATCGGCGACTTTTGGCGACGCTGGCACATGACGCTGTCGAGCTGGCTGCGCGACTATCTCTACATTCCGCTCGGCGGCAACCGCCACGGCGCGCTGGCGACCGCGCGCAACCTGATGCTGACCATGGTGCTCGGCGGGCTGTGGCACGGCGCCAACTGGACCTTTCTGATCTGGGGCGCGCTGCACGGCTCGGCGCTGGTCGTCGATCATGCGTGGCGGCGCAGCGCCGCCTTCGCGCGCTGGGGCTCGGGTCCGGTGGCGCGCGTCGTCGACTGGGCGCTGACTTTCAATTTCGTCTGCCTCGCCTGGCTGTTCTTCCGCGCCTCGTCGCTCGACGCGGTCGGGCAGTTTTTCGCCGGAATGTGGACCGACAACGGCGCGCCCTCGACCATGCCTGGGGTCGTGCTGCCGCTGATCGCCTGCGGCGCGCTGACCCAGATCGCGCCGCCGCGCGCGCGCGCGACGATCGGCGTCGTGCTCGACAACCGCGGCGCGTTCGCTCAGGCCGCGGTCGGCTTCGTCCTGCTCTATGCGATCGTCGTCATGGCGCCGCCGGGTTCGGCGCCGTTCATCTATTTCCAGTTCTGAGAGGGTCGCGCCGATGGCCGAGCCGAACGCCAAGCCGCCCACTTCGACCAGTCCCTGGGCCTGGGCGCGGGTTCTTTACGCCGTGCTGGCGCTGACGGTGTTCGCCTTTCCCGGCGGCCTGGTCGACTGGCTCGACGACCGCAACGCCGACGGCTGGCTTTCGGCCCCGCTGGCGCTCGCCCGCGGCGTCGACGCCGCCTCGACCGCGCTCGGGGTCAAGCAGATCGGCCAGCGGTTGCGCGGCTGGTTCGCCGCGGCGATCGGCGGCGAGGACGCCTGAGGCGTCAGCCCGCGGCGAACGGCGCGACGCGGCGCTTGGCCACCGGCGCTTTCGCCGCTACCGTTGGGCCGGTCGGGCGCCGGTCGACGAGGGGGTCGGCGCGCCAGTCGAGGAGGGGGCATGGGTGATCGGCGGCCTCTCAGGATCGGACACGCTTGGCTTGCCGCGGCCGCCGCCGCGCTCGCCATGGTCGCGAGCCCGGCGTCGGCGCAGCAGAACTGCTGGACCGACGCGACGCCCAACGAATGCCCGAATGGCGGCTGGCACGTTCTGCAATTCAAGAACGGCTGCACCGGCGGCGAGAAGACGGTCAACGTCTGCGTCAAATGGACCTCGGGCGCCTCGAACGGGCTGGTCGCCCGCATGTTCAGCTTCTCTAACGGCGGCGGAGTCGCCGAGCTCCATCCCGGCCTGTGCGAGAACGGCGCGATCTCCTACAACTGGCGCAACGACGGCGAAGTCCCCGACTGCCCGAATTAGCGCGTCAGCGTGCGACCAGCGCGCGCGCCAGCAGCGCCGCGTCGTCCCGATTCTCGCCGATGCGGAGGATGGCGCAGGGTTGCCGGCCGCCCGCTCGCTGCAAGCGACCCCAACGCCTCAAACTCTCGGCGACATCGAGCATTCACGGTCGGAAAAAGAGGCTCTCCAAGAGGTCGACGGCGACCCGCGGCGGCTCTGTAGACGCGACCGCTGGTCGCGTCCGGGGCGTCAGCGCGTCATCGAGCCAGTGTTGGCTCTCGTGAGCATGAGGAGGCGCGGCCAACGGCCGCGCCCACAATCGCGCGCCTCGCCATACGAATCGGCCGCCGCGCGATGGCGTCATGCGCTATATAAAACATCAAAAAACTGTATATTAACCTCACCGCGTTTCGCTCACCTCAGCCGCTTCGCGCAGGGACACAAAACGGCGCCCATGCCGCTGAAATCGCTGCCCCGCGTCCCAGACTTGCGCGAGCCCTGCGTCGCCCCGCGCGCCGGCGATCAACCGCATTGCCCTCGGCGGTTTGCGCCTCTATACGCACCCCATTCGCTTACGCCGATTGGTATCGGCGAGTGAGCCATAGGAGCGATTATGGTCCAGGTGACTTTTCCGGACGGCGCGAGCCGCGCCTTCGAACCCGGCCTTTCCGGCCTCGACATCGCCAAATCGATCTCTCCGTCTCTGGCCAAGCGCAGCGTCGCCATGGTGCGCGACGGCGCCCTGGTCGATCTCGCCGACAAGCTCGACGCTGACGCCAGGATCGAGTTCGTCAGCCGCGACGACCCGCGCGCGCTCGAGCTCATCCGCCACGACGCCGCCCACGTGCTCGCCGAGGCGGTGCAGTCGCTGTGGCCCGACACGCAGGTGACGATCGGCCCGGTGATCGAGAACGGTTTCTATTACGACTTCTTCCGTCCGATCCCGTTCGCCCCCGAGGATTTCCCGGCGATCGAGAAGCGCATGCGCGAGATCGTCGCGCGCGACCGGCCGTTCGTGAAGTCGACGATGAGCCGCGACGCGGCCAAGAGCTTCTTCGAGCGGAAGGGCGAGGCGTTCAAGGTCGAGCTGATCGACGCCATTCCTCCCGACCAGGAGATCAAGCTCTACAACCAGGGCGACTGGTCCGACCTCTGCCGCGGCCCGCACATGACCTCGACCGGCAAGGTCGGCGACGCGTTCAAGCTGATGAAGGTCGCCGGCGCCTATTGGCGCGGCGACTCGACCAAGCCGATGCTGTCGCGCATCTACGGCACGGCCTTCGCCAAGCGGGAAGAGCTCGACGCCTATCTCAAGCAGCTCGAGGAAGCCGAGAAGCGCGACCACCGCAAGCTGGCGCGCGAGATGGACCTCTTCCATTTCCAGGAGGAGGGGCCGGGCACGGTGTTCTGGCACCCGAAGGGCTGGACGATCTACCAGACCCTGATCGCCTACATGCGCCGGCGCCTGGCCGCAGACTACCAGGAAGTCAGCGCGCCGCAGGTGCTCGACAAGAAGCTGTGGGAGATCTCCGGCCANNATCGCGAGAGCATGTTCATGGCCCGACCCGCCGGCGAAGACGCCGAGGCGGAGGACGAGCGCGTCTACGCGATCAAGCCGATGAACTGCCCCGGCCACATCCAGATCTTCAAGAACGGCCTGCGCAGCTATCGCGAGCTGCCGCTGCGGCTGGCCGAGTTCGGCGTCGTCCATCGCTACGAGCCGTCGGGCGCGCTGCACGGCGTCATGCGCGTGCGCGCCTTCACCCAGGACGACGCGCACATCTTCTGCACCGAGGAGCAGCTCGCGTCCGAGTGCCACAAGATCAACGAGCTGATCCTGTCGGTGTACGCCGATTTCGGTTTCGACAAGATTGTCGTCAAGCTGTCGACCCGCCCCGACAAGCGCGTCGGCACGGACGAGATGTGGGACCACGCCGAAGCGGTGATGGGGCGCGTGCTCGACGAGATCAAGGCGCGCCACGGCAATGTCGTCACCACCCAGATCAATCCGGGCGAGGGCGCGTTCTACGGGCCGAAGTTCGAATACGTGCTGCGCGACGCGATCGGCCGCGACTGGCAATGCGGCACCACCCAGGTCGACTTCAACCTGCCCGAGCGCTTCGGCGCCTTCTACATCGCCGCCAACAGCGAGAAGACGACGCCGGTGATGATCCACCGCGCAATCTGCGGCTCGATCGAACGCTTCATCGGCATCCTGCTCGAGAACCACGCCGGCCATCTGCCGCTGTGGCTCTCCCCGGTGCAGATCGTCGTCTGCACGATCACCTCGGACGGCGACGACTACGCGATGGCGATCGTCGCCGCGGCGCGCAAGCTCGGCCTGAGGGTCGAGGCCGACCTGCGCAACGAGAAGATCAGCTACAAGGTGCGGGAGCACTCGCTGGCCAAGATCCCCGTGCTGCTGGCGATCGGCAAGCGGGAGGCGGCCGAGCGCGCGGTCTCGATCCGCCGCCTCGGCTCGAACGCGCAGGAGACCAAGGGCCTCGACGAAGCGCTCGCCGCCTTCGTCGCCGAGGCGACGCCGCCGGATCTGGCGAGGGGATAGAGGTTCGGTGAAACGCTGGCAGGCCGACGCGGCGCTGCTGGCGACCGCGCTGCTGTGGGGCGGCGCCTTCGTCGCGCAGAGAGACGTCGAGAGCGTCATGCCGCCGCTGACCTTTGTCGCGGCGCGCTTCGCCATTTCCGCCGTCGCGCTGGCCCCGTTCGCGGCCTTCGAGGCGCGCCGCGCCAGCCGGCCGCTCGACGCGAAGTCGCGGCGGATGGCGCTCGCCATCGCGCTGGCGATGTTCGTCGGCTCGGTGCTGCAGCAGGTCGGATTGGCGACGACGACGGCCACCAACGGCGGTTTTCTCACCGCCTGCTATGTCGCGCTGACGCCACTGGCGGTGTGGCTGCTGACCGGCCGGCCGCCGCGGCGGATGGTCGCGTTCGCCTGCGCGGTCGCGGTCGCCGGCGCGTGGCTGCTGGCGAGCGGCGGCGGGGCCGCCGAGCCGCTGACCGTCGGCGACGGCCTGATCGTCGTCTCCGACTTCGCCTGGGCCTATGCGATCGCCCTGACTCCGATGTTCCTGGCGCGCAGCCCGCGGCCGTTCACGCTCGCCTTTGTCGAGTACCTCGCCTGCTTCGCGCTCGCTGCGGTCGCCGCGCCGGTCTTCGAAACCGTTCGCGCCGCCGACTTTCACGCCGGCCTCGCGCCGCTGCTTTACTCCGGACTGATCTCGGGGGCCGTCGCGTTCACCCTGCAGATCATCGCCCAACGCTACGTCCCGCCGTCCGAGGCGGCGCTGATTCTCTGTCTCGAGAGCGTGTTCGCCGCGGTCTTCGGCGCGATCCTGCTCGCCGAGCGCCTGACCGCGCTCGCGACGGTCGGCTGCGGGCTGATCCTGTTCAGCGTGCTGGCGGTCGAAGCCGGTTCGCCGCTGCTGGCGCGGCTGAGGCGTGCGCCGCTGCCCAGGCCCGAGCCCGTTCCGACGCAGCCGAATTCCGCGGCGCGAGAGCCCGAGCGGACGCTCGAAAAGCTCCATTAGGCGCGCGACGGGACGCGCCTGGCGCGGACGCGATGGGCAATCGCGGCCGGTTCCGCTACGATCTTCTGCGGCCGGCGCGGACATGACGGCGGCTCCGGCGCCGCGCGGCGAAGCGGGGAGGACGGAACGCAGATGGGATGCTCGTCGCGCAGGCCGATCGCCGCCTTGGCGCTCGCGGGGGCGATCGCGGCCGCCACGCCGGCGCTGGCGCTCGACATCGACCTCACCCCGACGCTCGCGGCCAATCCCAGGATCGAGCACGAGATCGGCCGGCTGTGCCGGCAGGTCTGCCTCGGCAACAAACGCAAGAGCTGGCTCGACAAGGCGGTCGTCCACGGCGACCTCGGCGGTTCGTCGGTGACCGTGCGGTTGAAGCTGCGGAGCAAGCAGGTTTCGCACGGCCTGATCGTCTACGAGGACACGGCGACGGTCAGAATCGACGCCGACCTGTCGCTCGCCGACTGCGGGATCGCCAACGTCCGCGCAACCTCCAACAACGATCTCTATCGCGGGTTGCTCAAGGCCTTGGCGCCGGAGATCCGCGACGCTGTCCAGCGCAAGGGCAAGTTCTGCTGAGCAGGATCCGGAGCTGCGGTCTTGCGTCGCCGGGCGGAAATGCGCATGAAGTGCGCAGCCCAGGGGACAAGGCGGATGCGTTTACAGGTCGCGCGAAGATGCAGGACGGAGACGCGCGCGGCGCGCGGGATCCGCCAGTCGGGGCGCGCCGATGTCGCTTAACCCGATCGTTCAAATCGACGCCGGCGCGGGCGCCGTGCGCTTCGGCGCCGATCTGCCGCTCGCCGTGATCGCCGGGCCGTGCCAGCTCGAGAGCCGCGCCCACGCGCTCGAGGTCGCCGCCGCGCTCAAGGAGATCGCGGCGCGGCTGAATATCGGCCTGGTCTTCAAAGCCTCGTTCGACAAGGCCAACCGCACTTCGGGCGCAGGGCCGCGCGGAATCGGCCTCAAGTCGGCGCTGCCGATCTTCGCCGAGATCCGCGACAGCCTCGGCCTGCCGACGCTGACCGACGTCCACGAGTCCAACCAGTGCGCCGTCGTCGCCGAGGTTGCCGACGTGCTGCAGATCCCCGCATTTCTCTGTCGTCAGACCGACCTGCTGATCGCGGCGGCGCTGACCGGCCGGGTCGTCAACGTCAAGAAAGGCCAGTTTCTGGCGCCCTGGGACATGAAGCATGTCGTCGCCAAGATCGCCGGGGCGGGCGGCCGCAACGCGCTGGTGACCGAGCGCGGCGTCAGCTTCGGCTACAGCACGCTCATCTCCGACATGCGCGCGCTGCCGATCCTGGCGCGCGAGACCGGCGCGCCGGTGATTTTCGACGCGACCCATTCGGTGCAGCAACCGGGCGGGCAGGGCGCGTCGTCGGGCGGCCAGCGCGAGTTCGTCGCCGTGCTGGCGCGGGCGGCGACGGCGGTCGGCGTCGCCGGCGTGTTCATCGAGACCCACCCCGACCCCGACCACGCTCCCTCCGACGGCCCCAACATGGTGCCGCTCAAGGATTTTGCCGCGCTGGTGGCGGAGCTGCAGGACTACGACCGCCTGTCCAAGCGCCGCCAGGCTGTGGGAAAGTCGCAGGAAAACTGACGATTCCGTGGGGTTGCGCAGTTATCCTCGTGTGAACAATCAAGGGGGTCGCGGCGTCAGCCGCGGCCGCGGTAGGGCGCGACGCCCTGGTCGGGCGCCCAGACCCCCTTCGGCAATTCGCCGGTCTGCCAAAAGACGTCGATCGGGATGCCGCCGCGCGGATACCAATAGCCGCCAATTCGCAGCCAGCGCGGCTTGAGCAGCGCCGCCAGCTCCTTGCCGATCCTGACCGTGCAATCCTCGTGGAAGGCGCCGTGGTTGCGGAAGCTGGCGAGATGCAGCTTCAGCGACTTGGATTCGACGATCCATTTGTCGGGCACATAGTCGATGACGAGATGGGCGAAGTCGGGCTGGCCGGTGACCGGGCAGATCGAGGTGAACTCGGGCGCGGCGAAGCGCACGACGTAGTTGGCGTCGGCGTGCGGGTTGGGCGCGCGCTCGAGCGTCGCGGCGTCAGGGGCTTCGGGAATCTGCGACGGCTTGCCGAGATGGGCGAAGCCGCCGGCGGGGGCGGGGCGCTTGGTCATGGCGCCGTCATAGCGCCGGCGTCGCCAAAGGCAATGGCTCGGCCGCGAGCGGCGCTTGCCGCAACGACGGCGGCCAGCCAGACTTGCCCGTCCATTTGGCGGGAGGGGGCGACCGCATGAACGGCTTGGCTTCGATCTGGCTCATCCTGATCCTGGCGCTGAACTTCGGCGTGTCATGGCTGAACGCTCGCACCTGCGGCCGCGCCTGGGTCGAGTCCAAGGCGGCGGGCGGGCTGGTCAGAGTTCTGGTCTGGTGCGGCGCGATCCAGAGCGCATCGGCTTCAGTTCGGTGTTCGTCTTCCCGCTGCTGTTCGTCGCCAACGCAGTTGCGCCCGACGCGTTCAGCGCCGACGATCTCAATGCGGCGGAGAGCCTCTGGTACCTGACGATCATCATTCCTGCGCTCGGCACGGGTCTGCTGATCACGATCGAATCCTGGATCGCCGTCTATCGCGAGCGCAGCCTGGGCAATATTGGCGTCGCCGCCTACAACACGTTGGTCCAAGCCCATAATACGATGGGCGCGATCAACGGCTTCGGCCCGGCGCTGCGCGCCGTCGGCAAGGCGTTCTCGTCAGTGGCCGCGTCGCGCGGCGACGCCAAGGGCAAGGCGGCGCTGCTCGGGATCATGATCGCCGTCGCCATCGTCGCGATTTCGCTCAGCGCCGGCGTGATCCTCACAGCCGCGCTGATTCATCGCTACGCGGCGACCATCCCTTTGCCGGCGTCCGCGCCGACCGCCGTCGCGCCGAAAACCGCCGCGTGACGGCGCCGACGGATCGCCGGGCGGTTCACAGGCCGGTGGCGAAGCGCGCCATGATGACGATGATCAGCACCTGCAGCGTTCCCTGGATCGCCACGACGTAGAAGTACCGGCTCATCAGCGCGCCGATCTTCGGCCCGTCGGGGTTGGGGCGGCGCAGTTCGAAATAGACGCGCAGATTGGTCGGCAGCAGATAGGCGAGCCCTTGGACGGTGAGGATCGTCACGATCGTCAGCGCCGCGATGACCCAGTCGAACTGCGGATAGCCGAGCGCGAGATAGCCGACCCGGCCGGCGAGGAACCAGCCGCTCGTACCGGTGATGATCGCCAGCGTCGGCATGATGAACAGGGTCTTGGGAACCAGCCGGGTGAGAATGGCGCGGCGGGCCTCGAACGGCGCTGCGCGCAGGGTCGGCCCGACGACGAAGCCCATGAACAGGTCGATGCCGGTCCACAGGCCCCCGGTCATCACGTGGACGAAGTTCAGCGTCCACAGATTGCCGGCGACGATCGCCGCCGCCATGACAGCGAAGGCCAAAGCCACCCAGGCGAAATTCCACAGATTGATCGGCGCGCCCACCAGGGGCGGCGCCATCTGCGCCGTCGCGTCCATGTCCGTCCTCCCAGCTCCCGTCGCCCGCCGACTGCGCTTTGCGCGTCGGAAGGACAGGGGGACAATATAGAGAACCCTGCGCCCCTGGCTAGCGGGCGAGCCCCGCCGCGGCGGGCGCCGTTGCGCGCGGCCGCCAGCATCGCTAAACCACACGCGAACGGAAAGAATGGCTTGACGACACCCATTGATGAAGGCCTTCGCGACCGCGCAAAGTCGGCGCTCGAGGAAATCGCTGACGCAGCGCGTCGGGGGGGCGACCTCGCTTTGCGCGATTTTCGTTGGAGCGGTCGCACCAGCGCCCAGGTTCACACGAAATACGGCGGCTCGCCGGTCACCACTGCCGATCTCGCGGTCGACCGCTACCTGCGCGAGAGGCTGGGGGCGGCGTTTCCCGGCGCCGGTTGGCTCTCCGAAGAGACCGCCGACGACTTGTCCCGTCTCGAAATGGCGGACCTGCTGGTCGTCGATCCGATCGACGGCACGCGGGCGTTTCTCAACGGGGACCCGCGCTGGGCGGTGTCGATCGCCTTTGTCCACGACGGGCGGCCGATCGCCGGCGTGATCCATGCGCCCGCGCTCGGGCAGACCTACTTAGCCGCCCTCGGCTGCGGGTCGAGGCGCGACGAACGGCCGATCCACGCCTCGAAGAAGGCGACGCTGGAGCACGCGCTGGTCGGCGGGCCGCGTTCGATGGTCGGGGCGCTCGCCAGGGCGGCCAAGGTCGAGTTGGCGGCCGAGCCGCGGATTCCCTCGTTGGCGCTGCGGCTGGCGCGGGTCGCCGATGGCGGGCTCGACGTCGCCCTGGCTTCGGCCAGCGCCAGCGACTGGGATATCGCCGCCGTCGACGTCATTCTCAGCGAAGCGGGCGCGCTGCTGATCGACGCCCGTGGACAAATCCTGCACTATAATAGACAGAGCGTGCGCCACGGCGCCTTGCTGGCGTTCGGCGTCGATCTTGCGCCGGCCGTCGCCTCGGCGGCGCGCGTGGCGTTTGACCAGCCGGCGGCATGAGTTTTGGTAGGTTCGAGGAGCGCCGGGGCGGATGGGTTTGCAGTTTGCGGGGCGAAGCCCCGGAGGCGCCGGCGGAACCGACCTCGGCTTCGCGACGGCGCGCTTCCGCGGGGGAACTGACGAAATGACGAAACAAGACGCCTCGACCCGCGAATCGCGGCAATTGCTGCATCTGGTCTTCGGCGGCGAGTTGAAGAGCCTCGACAGCCATGAATTCCGCGATCCCGGCAAGATCGACGTGGTCGGCGTCTTTCCCGATTACGAAAGCGCCGAACGCGCCTGGCGCGGCAAGGCGCAGTCGACGGTCGACAACGCGCACGTGCGCTACTTCATCGTCCACTTGCACCGGTTCCTGGAACCGAAGGGACTCCATCGCAAACCTGCCTGACAAGACGATGTTCAAGCGCTTGGCGCGAAGCCGCTTCGTGCAGGAGGCGATCGGCTCCCTGCTCGCCAACTACCTGCGCCTCGTCCAGCGCACCAGCCGCTTCGTCAGCGCTCCGGCCGACCTCGAAGCGGCGTTTCGCGACGCGACGCCGGCGATCGGCGCGATGTGGCATGGCCAGCACTTGATGCTGTCGTTTGCCTGGCCCCATGCGATCGCGCGCATGGCGGCGCTGATCTCGCGCAGCGGCGACGGCGGCATCCAGGCGGCGGCGCTGCGGCGGCTCGGCGTCGTTCCGGTGCGTGGATCGGGTGGGCGCCCCGGACGCGTCCATAGCAAAGGCGGCGCGCCGGCGCTCCGCGGACTGATGCGCGCGCTCGAGGACGGCGCCTCGGTGGCGATGACCGCCGATGTCGCCAAGGTGGCGCGGGTCGCCGGCCTGGGGATCGTCACCCTGGCGCGGCTTTCCGGACGGCCCATTCTGCCGATCGCCGTCGTCGCCAGGCGCCGAATCGATTTCAACTCCTGGGATCGCGCCAGCCTCGGCCTGCCGTTCAACCGCTGTGCGATCGTCGTGGGCGAGCCGATCCGCGTCGACGCCGACGCCGACGACGCGGCGATGGAGGCGGCGCGGCGCAAGGTCGAGGACGGGCTCGACCTGGTCCACGCGCGCGCCTACGCCTTGGTCGGCTCGCGCGATCCCGGCGCGGATTTGAGGCGTCGATGAGCCTGCCGCTGTCGCTTTCCGCCTATCGGATCGTCACACGCCTCGCCTCGCCGCTGAGCGGCGCTCTGCTGTCGACGCGCCTCAACAAGGCGAAAGAAGATCCGATGCGGATCGACGAACGGCGCGGCCTCGCCAGCCTCGAGCGTCCGGCGGGCGGCCTCGTCTGGCTGCATGGCGCAAGCGTCGGCGAAGCGCTGTCGCTGATGCCCCTTGTCGAGCGGCTCGCGCTCGCCGACCGCCACGCGCTCGTCACCACCGGCACTGTCACCTCGGCGCGGCTGCTGGCGCAACGCCTGCCCCCGGGCGCGCTGCACCAGTTCGCGCCGCTCGACTTGCCCGGCTTCATGCGCCGCTTCTTCGCCCATTGGCGGCCCGAGCTGGGGTTGATCGCCGAATCCGAGATCTGGCCGAATATGATCCTCGAGGCGCGCCGCGCCGGCGCTCCGCTGGCGATGGTCAACGCGCGGATGAGCGCGCGCTCGTTCGCGCGTTGGCGCCGCGCGCCCGCCTTCATCGCCGCGCTGCTGGGCCAGGTCGATCTCTGCCTGGCGCAGAGCCAGGCGGACGCCGAGCGGCTCGCCGGGCTTGGCGCGGCGAAGGTCGAAGTGGTCGGCAATCTCAAATACGACGCTGCGGCGCCGCCCGCCGACGAGAAGGAGCTCGCCGAACTCGCGGGCGTCGTCTCCGGGCGGCAATTGTGGGTCGCCGCCTCGACCCACGCCGGCGAGGAAGCCGTCGCCGCTGCGGCGCATCGTCGCGTCGCCGAAGTCTTTCCCGACGTGCTGACGCTGATCGCGCCGCGCCACCCCGATCGCGGCGAGGCGATCGCCGACGAACTGAGGCGGCTCGGCTTCCATTGCGCGCTGCGCTCGCGCGGCGAAAGGCCGACCAGCGGCGTCGACGTCTACATCTGCGACACGCTCGGCGAACTCGGCTTGTTCTACCGCCTCGCCGGCGTCGTGCTGGCGGGCAAGTCGTTCGTCGGCGAAGGCGGACAGAATCCGATCGAACCGGCTAGGCTCGGCTGTGCGATCCTGCATGGTCCGCGGGTCGCCAATTTCGTCGACGTCTATGCGCTGCTCGACCAAGCCGGCGGCGCGGCGATGGTCGGCGACGCCGACGAACTCGCTGCGACGCTGATTGCGCTGTTCGCCGATCCGGGCCGGCTGCGGGCGATGGCGCGCGCGGCGGCGAAGGCGGTCGAGGCGCAGGGTGGGGCGGCCGAACGGATCATGCGGGCGATCGCGCCGTTGCTGCCGGCCGGCGAACCGCCGGCGGCGCCATGATCGCGCCGCGCTTCTGGGCGCGCGCGCGACCCGGCTTCGCCGCACGGGCGCTCGCCCCGCTCGGCGCGCTCTACGGCATGGCGACGGCGCGGCGCATGGCGCGGCCGGGGACGCGGGTCGACGTCCCGGTCGTCTGCGTCGGCAATTATGTCGTCGGCGGCGCCGGCAAGACGCCGACCGCCCTCGCCCTCGCCCAATGGCTCAAACGCGCCGGCGAAACCCCCTATTTCCTGTCGCGCGGCTATGGCGGCGCGCCGCGCGCCGCGCCGACGCGCGTCGATCCTTCGCTGCACGGCGCGCTTGCCGTCGGCGACGAGCCGCTGCTGCTGGCGCGCGTCGCGCCGTGCTGGGTCGGCGCCGACCGGGTCGCCGCAGCGCGCGAAGCGATCGCCGAAGGCGCGAGCGTCCTGGTGCTCGACGACGGGTTGCAGAACCCTTCGCTGGCCAAGGATTACGCGATCGCGGTGATCGACGGGGAGGCCGGGTTCGGCAACGGCCTGTGTTTTCCCGCCGGGCCGCTGCGCGCGCCGCCGGAGCGCCAGGCGCCCTACGTCTCGGCCGAAGTCGTGATCGGCGAGCGGGGGTCGCCGCCGCGCGCCCACGGCCCGGCCAAACCGCTGTTCCGCGCGCGACTGGAGGCCGACGCGATCGTCGCCGCCGGCCTGATCGGCCGGCCAGCGCTGGCCTTCGCCGGCATCGCCCGGCCAGAGAAATTCTTCGCCACGCTCGAGGCGATCGGCGCAACCGTCGCCGGACGGCGCGCGTTTCCAGATCACTATGTCTACAGCGCGCGCGACATCGCGGAATTGGCCGCGGTCGCCAACCGGCGCGGGCTGACGCTGGTGACGACCGAGAAGGACTACGTGCGGCTCGCCGCCGGTCAGCGCGCCGGCGTGCGCGCGCTGCCGGTGACGTTGCGCTTCGATGCGCCCGAGCGCGTCGCGGCGTCGTTGCGCGAGGCGCTTGCTTCGTTCCGAGCGCGAAATAGGCCGCCGAGCGCGGACTGCTGAACGCTTCTAGTCTTTCGCATCGGCGGCGGGCGCGATCGGAACCGGCGTCGGCGTTCCGCCGTCGAACAGGAAGCAAGANNTCGGTCGCAGTCGGCTGCAGCAAACTTTTCAAAGCGAAATTCGCGCAGAGCTTATAACGGCTCGAATCGACGCGCTCGTAATCGTAGGGTTCGCCGGTCTCGCTGTCGCGAAATGCAAACTGGATCGCGCCGTCGGTCTGGCCCTCCGCCATCTTGGCCAAATCGTAGGGAAGTTCTTTGCGGCGCATTTCGTATAGGCTGATCCCGCGGGCGATCGTTGCGATGTCGTCTTGGCGTCGTTGGTCGGCCTGCTCGGCCTTGACGACCCAATCCGGCTCGCCCGTCAGGAAGCTGCCGCCGACCGCGCCGCACCCGATCGCGCCGACGAACGCCATGAAAGCGACGCGAACCCGATTCATGACCGCATTGCCCGGGAAATTTCCCAACCCGCGTAGCCGAGAACGGCGCCGAGGATGAGGGTTGTCGCTGTCATCTTGAGCAAGGCGGCGTCCATCGAGCCTGCGTCCGCCAGATCGAAAATGGACATCACGTCGGCGCCGAGCAAGCCCACCAGGGTGTCGAGGAACAGCAGCGCAAAACCGGCGATCAAAATCCGGGAGCGCGCGATCGGCAGATCCTCTTCGAGGCGATGAGCAAGAATCGCGAATCCGCCAAGGAACACGGGAAGCGAGATGACGAGAACCGACACGCTCCAGCGCTGGTCGGCGTTCTCGTTCAGACGTTCGGCGGTCAGCAGCGGCTGCGACGACAGAGCGAGATCGATGAGATGGAGCGCGATGCCGATTGCATGCCGGATCGCGACGCGCAGAGAAAGCAGCGCGACCAAGACCAGCAAGCCGAATCCGACGTCGCCAGCGAAGCCGGATTGTTTCGAGGGCGTATATCGGCGAGCGGCCAAAGCGAAATCCTCTTGCGTCCGCCGCGCCGCGCCGGGGCGAACGCCGATCGCGTTCAGGACGCCGAGAGATTGAACAGGCAGACCTTAACCGACTCTTTCGCCGCGCCGTCAGCGCGCGATCGACGCCCTGATTCCGCCGGTCAGGCGGAGGAGGTCGTCGGGCGTCAGGCGGAACACGGCGTTGGGCGTCCCTGCCGCGGCCCAGATCTCCGCGAAGGCGAACAGCGCGTCGTCGATCAGCGTCGGCGACGGCTCGGCGTGGGCGAGCGGCGGCACGCCGCCAATCGCGAAGCCGGTCTTCAGGCGAACGAAATCGGCGTCGGCGCGGCTGATTTTTTCGCCGAGGATCGCGCCGACCTTCGCCTCGTCGACGCGGTTGACGCCCGAGGCGACGACCAGCACCGCACGACCCGAGGTCTCGGCGCGAAAAACGAGCGACTTGGCGATCTGCGCAACCGTGCAGCCGATCGCCGCCGCGGCATCCGCCGCCGTGCGGGTGCTCGCTTCGAATTCGAGCACCTGATAGGCGGGCCCGAGCGCGACCTGGACCTTGACGGCGCTGGCTGCGGTCGCGGGCTTCATCGCGGGGCGTTCCGCGGACGGGCTGGGCGATGCGGTCGCGCGGCAGACCGTAAATTCCCGACGGCCCGAATGGGCGCAGCGAAACCAGAGAGCGCGACCATGAAATTGACCTCGATCCTCGGCGCCCTGAGCGCCGCCTTCATCATCCTCGCCGCCGGCGCCGCCGAAGCGCGGCACGCCACGGCTATGCACACTGCGCCGTCGGGGGTCCATTACCTCAACCCGCAGCCGCTGCCGCCCGGATGATCCCGCGGCTGCGGTCTTAGAGCCTTGGACGGCCTGGCGCCAAGCGCCGGGCCGTCTTGCTGCGTCCGCCGACGGCGATTGCGGCGCTGTCGCCTGACCGGGGGAAATCGCGTGTCGGCAAATCGGTCCGCAAGTTTGCCGCTTGACGCCGGCCGCCGAAGCGCCAGTCTTTCCGCGTGACCGCCTCGACGATCGGAGAGATTCGATGCAACCCCGCCTGATGATCGCCTTCGCCGCGCTTGCTCTCGCCGCCTGCAACGAGGCGGGGCCGGCGCCGCAGGCCGCGCCGCCCGAGCCGGCGACGACCGACGTGACGCCGGAAAACTTCAAGCTGCCGGGCGGCGAAGGCTGCGCCGGCGACGTCGCGCGCTATCGCGCGATCATGGACAACGACCTGTCGATGGGTAACGTCAACAAGTCGGTCTACAAACAGATCGAGAAGGAGATTGGCGCAGCCGACGAGCAATGCGCCGCCGGCCACGAAGCCCAGGCGCGCGCTTCGATCATCGCTTCACGCAAGCGCCACGGCTATCCCACCGATCTCTGAGCGAAGGCGAAGTCGAAAAAATCCTGGATGAATTGCGGCGCGCGGGCGCGGTCGAGATCGGCGGGCGAGCGCGCCACGCGCATGGCCGAAAGCTCGGCGTGCGGATCGGCGGCGAGAAACGCTTCGACCCGCGCCTTGATCGCTTCGGCCGGCTCGGAGAGCCGCATGATCTTCAGGCAGGCGATGCGCGGCGGGGCGTAGACGACGGTCCAGTCCGGATCGAAGGAAACCTCGTCGGCGGCGATCCCGGTCTCCTCGCGGAGTTCGCGCAGCGCGCTCGCCGTCAGGTCGACCTTGCCGTCAAACACGTCATTCGGGTCGGGCGTGCCGGCAGGGAAATAGATTGCGCCGGCGTTGGCGGTGTGGGCCGCCATCTCGCCGAGCAGGAAGGCGCCGTCGGCGCCGACGAGCGCCGCCATCGCGAACGCGTTGGCGACCTGCCTGTCAGGGAAGTCGAAGTCGCGCCAGGCGAGGAACGACGCGTAGTCGGTCTCGATATATTCGCCGCTGAGCGTCGTTCCGCGCGGCGTCGCCGCGATCGTATGGCGCGCGAGCACCAGCACGCGGCCGTTGTAGAGCTGCGGCTGGCGGGCGACGCGCGCGCGCCAGTGATCGGCGATGCGCTGCGCCTCCGCCTCCGCGAAGGCCCAGCGGCGCGGCGAAAAGGCGAGGTCGAGCGCGTCGATCGAGAGGATGCGCGCGCCGCTCACAGCTCGAGCGCGCCTTCGCCGATCAGCGCCACCGGTCCGCCGATCGTCGCGGCGACCAGCGCGCCGCCGTCGACTTCGAGGCCGAGCGCAATGCGGCTCGGCCGGCCCATCTCGATCCCCTGGTCGATCACGACGGTGTGCTCGCCGTCGCCGAGCGGCGCGAAGCGCATGTGGACGCCGGCGAATGCGGCGGCGGCCGAGCCGGTCGCCGGGTCCTCGCGGATGCCCCAGCCGGCGGCGAACATGCGAGCGCTGTAGTCGGCGCCTTCGCCCCCGCCCGGCGCATAGCAGTAGACCGCGGGGCCATCGTCGGCGCCCCAGCGGCGGCGATCGGGATCGACGCGCGCCAGCGCCTCGAGGCTGGCGAGCGGCGCGAAGATGAACGGGACGCCGGCGCCGTAGACGACCGGCAGATACGCGCCGAAGCCGATGTCGGCTGGCGCGAGGCCGAGGCCGGCGGCGATCTCTTCGGCCGTCGGCGCCGGACCGATCTCCTGCGGCAGTCGCGGCAGCGCGAAGGACGCCGCCAGCGCCTGGCCGCGGCGATGGCGTGCGACGCAGACGACGTCGCCGACCTTCTCCTCCAGCACCAGCCGCAGATCCTGGGCGGCGAGCATCTGCGGCGCGCGCAGATGGGCGATCAGCGCCGCCGCGCCGACCGTCGGATGACCGGCGAACGGCAGCTCGTGGCCGGGGGTGAAGATGCGAACGGCCGCCGTGTTGACCGGATCGCGCGGCTCGAACACGAACACGGTCTCGGACAGATTGAACTCGCCGGCGATCGCCTGCATGCGCGCGTCGTCGAGCCCGTCGGCGTCGAGCACGACGGCGAGCGGATTGCCGCCGAGCGGCGTATCGGTGAACACGTCGAGCAGGCGATAGGCGCGGGGCATCGGGTTCCTTTCGTCGCACGCCTTTTAGTGCCGATTGGCGGCGATTGAAATCGTCGCCGCCGCGCGCCAAGCTGTCCGCGGGGGAGACGGGGAGAGGACGATGCGAAGGATCGCGACGCTTTGCGCAATATTTTCTCTGGTTGTCGGCGCCGCGGCGGCTCAGACGACGCCGGCGCCCGCCGCCAGCCCGGCGCCGCCGCCGCCCTACGGCGCGCCGATCGACCTGGCGCGAGCCGAGAATGCGATCGCGGCGGCGATCGCCGAGGCCGTGAAACGAGGCTGGACGATGAATGTCGCGGTGGTCGACTCGGGCGCGAACCTGGTCGCGTTCGCGCGCATGGACGGCGCCCAGCTCGCCTCGATCGCCATCGCCGAGCACAAGGCGCGCGCCGCCGCGGCCTTTCGCCGGCCGACCCGCGCCTTCGAGGACGCGACCCGCAACGGCCCGAGCGCCCCGGTCACGAGCCTCGACGGCGTCATCGCCTCGGCCGGCGGCGTGCCGCTGGTCGTCGACGGCAAGCTGATCGGCGCGGTCGGCTGCTCGGGCGGCTCGAGCGCGCAGGACGAGGCGACCTGCCTCGCCGGCGCGGCGGCGATCAACGGCGGCCCGGATTAGCGGGCAGAGTCGAAAGCCGGGCGCTCGCGCCATTTGCCGGCTAAGCAGGCGACGCGCCGCAAGTGCCGCGCGGGCAGGCCCAACCGTTCAGGCGCGTCGCCGCGCGATGCGAGAAGACAGACGGAAGCCGTCTCGCCGTTGTCGCCCGCTCCAATCATCGCCTGGCCGAGGCGAATCTCCACACGACCTAGTCCTGCTGCGCTTCGTCGGTCACCACCTCAAAACGTACGAGTTCGGCGACGCCGAAGGCGGTGGAGATGGCGACGTCCGCTGCGTCACGACCGTGTCCCATGACGATGCGGCCAATGCGGGGATGGTTGTGACGCGCGTCCATCGTGTACCAGCGCCCATCGAGAAAGACTTCGAACCAGGCGCTGAAATCCATCGGGTTGATATCCACCGGAACGCCGATGTCGCCGAGATAGCCGGTGCAATAGCGCGCCGGAATGTTCATGCAGCGGCAAAGCGCGATGGCGAGATGGGCGAAGTCGCGGCAAACCCCGATGCCTTCCCGCATCGAATCGCTGGCGCAACGAGTCGGTCGCGCATCGGGATAGCTGAAGCGGATTTGCGAATGAACGAAGTCGCAAATCGCCTGGACGCGCTCGTAACCGCCGGTCATCCCGCCGAACCTCGACCACGCGAAGTCGGCGAGGTTGTCGCTGTCGCAATACCGGCTCGACAGCAGAAACACCAGCACATCGTCGGGGAGGCGGCCGATCGGCGTCGCCAAGGCGGCGGGAGGCGTTTCCTCGGGTTCGCCGGAATCGTGGATCACGAAACGGTTCGAAAACGTGACGAGGCCGGCTGGCGCGTCGACACGGGTGACTCGGTTGCCGAAGAGATCGAGATAGGCGCTCATCTTTAGAGGCGGATCGGACGTGATCGCGTCGGGCGACCGCAAGTCGGCCTCTCGCGAGGGATGGACGTTGAGCTGAAGCAGCATCGCGGTCGGCGCCGCGTATTTGAAGGCAATGTCAAACCCCGCTCGGATCAGCATTCCGCACTCCTATGGGTAACCACTGAATGGGCCGGGTCGGGCCACGCGCGAAGCATTGGCCGTCGCCGTCATGCGTCCTGCGCCTCAGCGCCTCGATGGGTTGAAAGCTCCCGCTCGAACAGGCGCCGCACGTGGACCGAAACGTCCATTCCCTGTGCGGCGGCCGGGTCGCCGAAATACGAACCATGGAGCGGTATGGCCTGACGCGCGTCTCGCGCGACGGCGACACGAATGAGATCGCGATTGCCGACGATGCCGTTGGTGGGATCGAATTCGACCCATCCCGCTCCGGGCAGGTAGATCTGGCACCAGGCGTGAGTCGATCCGCCGCCGAGACGGCGCTCGCCCGCGTCGCGGTCCGGAACGTAGAGATAGCCGGAGACAAAACGGGCGGCCAATCCCAGCGCGCGCGCCGCCTCGATCATCAGCGTCGCAAGGTCGCGGCACGAACCGCGCCGGGATTCCAGCGTCTGCAAGGGAGTCTGGGTTCCCTTCTCGGGACGGCGCGAATAGTTCAGCCCTTCCTTGATCGCATAGGTCAAGGTCATCAACAGCGTCCCGGTCTCGGTCGGGCGTCCCTGGCGAAGAAACCTCCGAACCCACCGATCCAGTTCGCCGGTCGGGTCGGGGTAATGCCGTTCGATCGACCGAGCGAGCTCTGGGGCTTCTTCAGCGTCATAGGAGAACGGATAGAGCCGCGCGCGCTCCTCCAGCAAGGCTTCTGGTTCTTCGAACGGGGTATGGTCAAGGGTGATGTTGCTGTCGACCCGTAGGCCCGGCGTGCTTCCAGAGAATTTGGCGATCGCGACGCAATTGTCGAAAACGTCGTGAATCCAGCGCAGGCTTTGCGGGCGCGGCTCGATGTCGAGGCTCGCCTCGAGCAACCGCTGGTCGTTGCTGTCGCGAGGGCGAAGCATCATCCGATGCTCACCCAAGCGAACGGGCCCGGCGTAGCGGTAGGCGGTGACGTGTCTCACACTCAGAATCGTCATGCGCTCTGGTCTTGCCGCCCGAGAAATTGATTGACCCATATGCCCCGCGGCGTCGCCGAGGCGAAGGGCTCCCCGATGGGTTTATGCGGTCCGCCCGGATCCTCTCTCCGGCGGCGATCCATTTCCAGTTCGGCGCTCGGCCCTCCGCGTCGACCGATCGGAGCTAAATCGCCTCCGCCCGAAATCGCTTCGTCGGCCGGACGAGTTCGTCCTGCGCTTCGACGAGCCTGAGCTCGCGCGCGCCCGCCGCCGCTGTCGCGGCGACGACACCGTAGACGCTCGATGCGGCCGCCGCCAATGCGTCGGCGGCCGAGCGGCGCTCGAGCCAATGAAAGAAGAACAGCGCCGCGATCAGGTCGCCGGCGCCGTTGACGGCGATCGGCAGGCGCGGGGTCCTCACCCGCCAGGCGTCGCCGCCCTCGGCGGCGATCATGTCGAGCGCGTCGGCGGGCGTGTCGGCGAGCGTCAGCGAGGTCGCCAGCACGACGCGCGGCCCAGTCGTTTGCAGCGCCGCGATCGCGCGGCGGGCGCCGGCGACGTCGTCGACGGCTAAGCCGGTGACGAACGACAGCTCGAAAGCGTTGGGCGTGGCGACCGTCGCCGCCGGCAAGGCGCGCTTGCGGAAAAACGCGGCGACGTCGGCTTCGACATAGACGCCGCGGCCGGCGTCGCCGATTACCGGGTCGCAGCAATAGGCGGCGAGCGGATTGGCGGCGCGGACGGCGGCGACGGCGCCGAGCATCGCTTCGCCGACTTCCGCCGTGCCGAGATAGCCCGACAGGACGCCGTCGCAGCGCACGAGGGCGCCGACCGCCTGAAGGCCGGCGACGCATTCGTCGATCGCCGCAGCCGCGAAGACGCGGCCGCGCCAGCCGGTATAGCCGGCGTGGCTGGAGAACTGCACGGTATTGAGCGGCAGGACTTCGGCGCCGAGCCGTTGCAACGGGAANNCGACTGGATCGAGAGCAGGGTCGTAACCATCGCCGGGAAGGGGACGACGATTCGCCGCCGCCGTCAAAGCGCGGGCGCGCCGGCTCGATGCGTTATCCGTTTAACACCTGTGAGCGTTGGCCGCCGTCTAGACTGAGCGGAACAACAACACCAAAAGGGAGAAGACGCGATGACTGGCAAACGCATCCTGATGATCGTCGGCGATTTCGGCGAAGACTACGAGACGATGGTGCCGTTTCAGGCGCTGCTGGCGGTTGGACATGCCGTCCACGCCGTCTGCCCCGACAAGAAGGCGGGGGACGCGATCGCGACCTCGATCCACGATTTCGAAGGCCAGCAGACCTATTCGGAGAAGCGCGGCCACAATTTTGCGCTCAACGCCAACTTCTCCGACATCGACCCGGCGCGCTACGACGCGCTCGTCATTCCCGGCGGGCGGGCGCCCGAATATCTGCGCCTCAACGCGAAAGTGATCGAGATCGTCCGCCACTTCTTCGCCCACAACAAGCCCGTCGCTGCGATCTGCCACGGCGCGCAAATTCTCGCCGCGGCGAACGTGCTCAAGGGGCGGACCTGTTCGGCCTATCCCGCCTGCCGGCCGGAAGTCGAACTCGCGGGGGGCGTCTACGCCGACATCGCCATCGACGGCGCCGTGACCGACGGCAATCTGGTCAGCGCGCCCGCCTGGCCGGCCCATCCGGCGTGGCTCAATCAGTTCCTCGCCGTGCTCGGTACGTCGATCAGCCACGCCGGCGTGCGGCAGGCGGCCTGAAGCCCCGGCGGCGCGGGCGCCTTGGCGCGACCGCGCCGCCGCTGCTAGTCTGGGCGTCGATCCGGCGGCCTTCAGCGCGACGGGAGACAGGCTGATGTGCAGGCTCTTTATCGGCGCGGACGCGTGGCTGTGGCGAACCCGCCTCAAATCGGTGCGGATGCGCGGCTATTCGACCAGCGTTCGACTCGAGAACTTCTACTGGCGCGTGCTCGACGACATCGCGCGGCGCGACGGCATGGCCGTGCCGCAACTGCTCGCCAAGCTGCACGAGGAATTGATCGAGGCGCACGGCGAGATCGACAATTTCTCGTCGTTTCTGCGCGTCTGCTGCGGCCGCTATCTGACGCTGCAGCTTGCTGGCGATGTGCCGCGCGATCACACGCGGCCGATCCGCGAGCTCGACGCGGAGGGCATCCTGCGGCGCGAGGCGGCGCGCATGGCGGAGGGGGACCGCGTCGCGCGCCGCGCGAGGACGCCCGCCGAACCGGCGCGCGCGGCGGCGCCCTAGCTCGCCGACGGCGCGGGCCGGGCGCGGTCGAAGCGCCAGTCGGGCCGCATCG
>PLRT01000284.1 GCA_003164915.1 Hyphomicrobiales bacterium
CGGGGGATGGCTGGCGCGCGATTCGACGACGCGCTCGGCGATTTTGCCCTCACCCGCGCGGGTCGCCGCCGCGCGCGCCGGCGGCCAAGGCGAAGGCGCGCCGCCGGCGCATCGCGGCGGGCGTCGGTTCGCCGCTTCGGGCCGCGGCGGGGCGACTCGGCGTCGCCGCGGCCGTCGGATCATACTGCGGCCGGCGGCGAGCTTGGACCGGCTGCGGCGCGCCGATCATCGCCGCCATCGTCAGGCGCGCGGCCGCCGGACTCAGCGCGTCCTTCAGCCGCGCCAAGGCGGCGATGCGGCGATACTGCCCGCCGTCGAGCAGGTCGCGCGCGGCGAGAATGCGCACCGTCGCGTCGTTCGGCGCATAGAGCGCCGCGAGCGCCACGGCGAGCGGCTCGCCGGAGACGTCGCCGGCGATGCGCGCGGCCAGCGCCGCGTCGCAACCGAAGGCGTCGGCGAGTTCGACTTCGAAATGCGCCCACTCGCCCGCCATCGCGTCGCGTTCGAGGCGCGCGGCGACGCGCGCGAATTCGCCGCCGTCGGGGCCGACCGGATCGCGCCGACCGAGCGTCGCGCGTTGCGCCGCGGCGACGATGCGGCCGCGGTGGACCGGACCGGCCTCGAAGAACAGCGCCGCCTGTTCGATCGTCGCCGGCATGCGCTCGAGCAAGGCGTCGGCGAGCCGCCGGTCTCCCGCCTCCGCCATGCGGGCCTTGGCGCGCCGCGCCAGCGCGGCGAAGCGCGAGGCGTCGATCGGCGCGCGGCGATTCTGCGCCAGCGCGATCCCGACCTCGATCTCTTCGCGCTCGCTCAGCCGCGCAATCAACGCGCCGTCGAGATCGGCGCGCCGCGCGACGGCGCGGGCCTGCGCCGCGTCGCCCTCGGCGGCGGCGGCGATCCGTTCGCGCGGCAGCGTGACGGCCTCGGCGAGCGCGACCAGCGCCGCTTCGCCGCCGAGCGCTGCGACCGCGGCGAGCGCGTCGGCCGCGGCGGGATAGGGCGCAAGCCGGCGGGCGAACGCCGAGCGCGTCGCTTCGTCGGCCTCGGTCAGCGCGGATTGCGCCGCAGCAAGCGCAGCCTGGCGGCGCGGCGCGCCGGCCGGCAGGGCGATCAGACAATCGGCGGCGATGCGCAGCCATAGATGCCGATCGGCGGGGCTCGCGCTGGCGGCGAGCGTGTCGAGAAACGGCAGCCCAATCGGCGAAGGATCCGAAATCACGCTTCGCGTTCCCTTTTGCGGCGGCGAAACTTCCTTCACACTAGCCGCATCTCGTTGACCAAGTATTAACCTTCGGTCCGCGTAATGGCCCGGCGCAGGAGCGCGCGAGGCGCCAGGAGAGGCGCCGTCGGGGTTGGGGCCATGGGCGAGCTGATCCTGTTTCGACCTGCGGCGGGACCGCGCAAGGACAGCGCGGAACGCGCCGAATCGGCGAAGATCCTGTTCTTCACCGGCGTGCGCTATCAGCGCATGAGCGATCCGTTGGCCGCTTCGGAAGGCGGCGATTCGGACGCGCCGCGATCGGGCGGCGTCGGCGGCCCCAGCGGCCGACGCAAACGCCGCGGATAGGCCGACCCGCCACTTTTCGCTTGCCATCCTTCGCCGCGTCGATTAGCAGCGACGACGGGACACCTCTCCCCAACGAGAGGCGCCCATCTGAAAGGATGGCCATCAATGACGACGCCCTCCGCGCGGCCGCATGACGCGCGCTTTTCTTCCGGCCCCTGCGCCAAACGGCCCGGCTGGACCCCCGAAGCCCTCAAAGACGCCGCCCTCGGCCGCTCGCATCGCGCCAAGGTCGGCAAGGCCAAGCTCAAGCAGGCGATCGATCTGACGCGCGAAACGCTCGGCGTTCCGGCTGATTACCGCATCGGCATTACGCCCGGTTCGGACACCGGCGCGGTCGAGATGGCGCTGTGGTCGCTCATCGGCGCGCGGCCGGTCGACGTGCTCGCCTGGGAGAGCTTCGGCGAAGGCTGGGTGACCGACGTCGTCAAGCAGCTCAAGCTGGCCGACGCCAGAACGCTCAGCGCGCCCTATGGCGAACTGCCCGACCTCGCCCAGGTCAATTTCGACCACGACGTCGTCTTCACCTGGAACGGCACGACCTCGGGCGTTCGCGTCCCCGACGCGAAATGGATTCCCGCCGATCGCAAGGGCCTGACCATCTGCGACGCGACCTCGGCCGCCTTCGCGCAGGATCTCGATTGGCCGAAGCTCGATGTCGTCACCTTCTCCTGGCAGAAGGCGCTCGGCGGCGAGGCGGCGCACGGCATGCTCATTCTCTCGCCGCGCGCGGTCGAGCGGCTAGAGAGCTACAAGCCGGCCTGGCCGCTGCCCAAGGTCTTCCGCATGACCAAGGGCGGCAAGCTGATCGAGGGGATTTTCGAAGGCGAGACGATCAACACGCCCTCGATGCTGTGCGTCGAGGACTACATCGACGCGCTCCTGTGGGCGAAGAGCGTCGGCGGGCTCAAGGGCCTCATCGCGCGCGCCGACGCCAACGCCAAGGCGATCGCCGACTGGGCGGCGAAGACGCCGTGGATCGATTTTCTCGCCCGCGTTCCCGCGACGCGCTCGAACACCTCGGTCTGTCTCAAGGTGGTCGACAAGGACGTGACGGCGCTGCCGGCCGAGGCGCAGGCCGCCTTCGCCAAGGCGCTCGCCGGCGCGCTGGAAAAGGAAAAGGTCGCCTACGACATCGGCGCCTATCGCGATGCGCCGCCCGGACTGCGCATCTGGTGCGGCGCGACGGTCGAGACCGTCGACATCGAGGCGCTGACCCTCTGGCTCGACTGGGCTTTCGCCCAGGAGAAAGCCAAGCTCGCCAAGGCGGCCTGACGACTCCCCCTTCTCCCGTTGGGGAGAAGGGTCGGGGATGAGGGCGCGCCGCAAGGCGCGTTCCCGCTTCCTGCAATCCACGACATTCGATGATCGCGGCGCCGAACGGCGCCGACCCCTCATTCGGCGCTTCGCGCCACCTTCTCCCGCAAGGGGAGAAGGGTCACAGGAACAACACCCATGGCTCCCCGCGTTCTCATCTCCGACAAACTCTCTCCCGCCGCGGTCGCGATCTTCAAGGCGCGCGGCGTCGAGGTCGACGTCAAGCCCGGCCTCGACAAGGACGAACTCGCCAAGATCATCGGCGACTACGACGGCCTGGCGATCCGCTCGGCGACCAAGGNNTCGACAACGTCGACATCCCCGCCGCGACGGCGAAGGGCGTGATCGTCATGAATACGCCGTTCGGCAATTCGATCACCACCGCCGAGCACGCGATCGCGCTGATGTTCGCGCTGGCGCGCCAGCTCCCCGCCGCCGACGCCTCGACCCAGGCCGGCAAGTGGGAGAAGAACCGCTTCATGGGCGTCGAGCTGACCGGCAAGACGCTCGGCATTATCGGCTGCGGCAACATCGGCTCGATCGTCGCCTCGCGCGGCCTCGGCCTGAAGATGCGCGTCGTCGCCTTCGACCCGTTCCTCTCGGCCGAGCGCGCCGCCGAGATCGGCGTCGAAAAGGTCGAGCTCGGCGAGCTGCTGGAACGCGCCGACTTCATCACCCTGCACACGCCGATGACGGCGCAGACCAAGAACATCCTCTCGGCCGAGAACCTCGCCAAGACCAAGAAGGGCGTGCGGATCATCAATTGCGCGCGTGGCGGGCTGGTCGACGAGGCGGCCCTGCGCGCGGCGCTCGATTCCGGCCACGTCGCCGGCGCCGCCTTCGACGTCTTCGTCGAGGAGCCGGCGACGGCCAACCCGCTGTTCGGCCATCCCAACGTCGTCGCGACGCCCCACCTCGGCGCCTCAACGACGGAGGCGCAGGAGAACGTCGCGCTGCAGGTCGCCGAGCAGATGTCGGACTATCTGGTGCGCGGCGCCATCACCAACGCGGTCAATTTCCCCTCGATCACCGCCGAGGAGGCGCCGAAGCTGAAGCCGTTCATCGCGCTCGCCGAAGGGCTCGGCTCGTTCGCCGGCCAGCTCACTGACGATCCGATCGAGAAAGTGACGATCACCTACGAGGGCGGCGTCGCCGGGCTGAAGACCAAGGCGCTGACTTCGGCGGCGATCGCCGGCCTGCTGCGGCCCTCGCTCGTCGACGTCAATGTCGTCTCGGCGCCGGCGGTCGCCGCGCAGCGCGGCATCGTCGTCGAGGAAGCGACGCGCGCCGCGAGGAGCGACTACGAGAGCTTCATCACGCTGTCGGTCACCACCGCCAAGCACGAGCGCGCGGTCGGCGGCACGGTGTTCCACGACGGCAAGCCGCGCATCCTGTCGATCAAGGGCATCAAGGTCGACGCCGAGTTCACCCCGTCGATGATCTATGTCACCAACGAGGACAAACCGGGCTTCATCGGCCGCTTCGCCGGCTTGCTCGGCGAGGCGGGGGTCAATATCGCAACCTTCGCGCTCGGCCGCGACCGCGAGGGCGGCTCGGCGATCGCGCTCGTTTCGATCGACAGCCCGGCGCCGGACGCCGTGCTCGCCAAGGTCGAGAAACTCCCCGGCGTCAAGCAGGCCAAGGGGCTGAAGTTCTGA
>PLRT01000029.1 GCA_003164915.1 Hyphomicrobiales bacterium
CGATGGGCGACGTCGAAGGCGGCGGCGATCATCCCTTCCAGCGGCAGATAGGGCGCGACCTCGCTCTGGTCGACGTCGTAGAGCGCCTTGCGGCGCTTCTCGGCGTAATAGCGCCAATCCCAGGCCGCGAGTTGGAAATTGCAGCCCTCGGCGGCGATCGTCGCCTGCAAGGCTTCGGCTTCGCGCAGCGCCTGGGCGCGCGCCGGCGCCCACACGCGCTGCATCAGATCGAGCGCCGCTTGCGGCGTCTTGGCCATCGCGTCGGCGAGACGGAACGCGGCGAAGCTCGCATAGCCGAGCAGCCGCGCGCGCTCGGCGCGCAACGCGACGGTTTCGCGCATGATCGCGCCATTGTCGTGCGCGCCGCCGCCGGCGCCGCGCGCGACGAAGGCGCGGAACGCCTTCTCGCGCAGATCGCGCCGCGCCGAGAATTGCATGAACGGCTCGTAGGACGAGCGCGACAGCGTGACCGCATGTTTGCCGGGCCGGCCGCGCGCCGCCGCCGCCTCGGCCGCCGCGGAGACGAAGCTCTCCGGCAGGCCGGCGAGATCATCGGGCCCGTCGAGGATAAGCGCGAAGGCCTTCTCGTCGGCGAGCACGTTCTGGCCGAACAGGGCGCCCAGCGTCGCAAGCCGCTCGCCGATCGCCGCGAGGCGCGCCTTCCTGTCGGGGGCGAGCCCGGCCCCGGCGCGCTTGAAGGCGACGCGCCAGCGTTCGAGCGTGCGCGCCGCTTCGGCGTCGAGCCCGAGGCGCTCGCGCGCATGGAACAGCGCCTCGACGCGGGCGAACAGCGCGTCGTCGAGCAGGATCGCGCTGCGTTCGCGCGCCAGGATCGGCGCGACGTCGCGCTCGATACGTTCGATCGCGTCGCTGGTCTGCGCGCCGGCGAGGTGGAAGAACGCGCCGCTCACCCGCCTGAGCAGCCCGCCGGCGCGCTCCAGCGCGGCAATCGTGTTGGCGAAGGTCGGCTGCTGAGGATTGCCGACGATCGCCGCGATCTCGGCCCGCCGCTCGGCGAGCGCCGCCTCGAACGCAGGCAAGAAATGCTCGGGTCTGACCCGATCGAACGGCGGCGCGCCGAACGGCGCGTTCCACGGCTGAAGCAGGGGGTTGTCGGCGGCGGGGGACGGCTGATCCATGCCCGGTCACTTAAGTCGGCGTCGACCTGACGGCAACCTGTCGCGCTCAACGCCCCATTGTCGCCTCGATCAAGATGGCGCGGAAATCGTTGACGTTGGTCAGCGTCGGTCCGGTGACGACGAGGTCGCCGAGCGCGGCGAACAGGCTGTAGGCGTCGTTGTCGTCGAGCGACTTGCGCGGCGACAGGCCGAGCGCGGCGGCGCGTTCGAGCGTGTCGGGGGCGACGATCGCGCCGGCGTTGTCCTCGCTGCCGTCGACGCCGTCGGTGTCGCCGGCGAGCGCCCAGATTCCCGGCGCGCCGCCGAGCGCGAGCGCCAGGCCGAGCAGGAATTCCGTGTTGCGCCCGCCCCTGCCCGTGCCGCGCACCGTCACCGTCGTCTCGCCGCCGGAGAGAAGCACGCAGGGCGCCGGCGCCGGCTCGCCGCGACGCGCCGCCGACAGCGCGATTCCGGCGAAGGCCTTGCCGAGTTCGCGCGCTTCGCCCTCGATCGCGTCGCCGAGATCGAGCGGCGTCACGCCCGCCGCGCGCGCCGCCTCGGCCGCCGCAGCGAGCGACAGCCGCGGCGCGGCGACGACGACGTTCGAAACCCTGGCGAAGCGCGGATCGCCGGGCTTCGGCGTTTCGGACGCTGTGTCTTCGAGGTGGGCGACGACGCGCGCCGGCGCGTCGATCGCATAGCGACGGAGGATCGCCAGCGCGTCGGCCGAGGTGGTCGGATCGGGCGTAGTCGGCCCCGAGCCGATCGTCGCCGGATCGTCGCCCGGCACGTCGGAGATGATCAGCCCGACGACCCGCGCCGGCGCGGCGGCGGCCGCCAGCCGCCCCCCCTTGATCGCCGAAAGATGCTTGCGCACGCAGTTCATCTCAGCGACGCCGGCGCCGCTCCTCAGCAGCGCGCGGTTGATCGCCTGCTTGTCGGCGAGCATGAGGCCCGGCGCCGGCGACGCGAGCAGCGCCGATGCGCCGCCGGAGATGAGGCACAACACGAGGTCGTCGGCGCCAAGTCCTTTGACGCGCTCGAGAATGCGCGCCGCCGCCGCCGCTCCTGCGGCGTCCGGCACGGGATGGGCGGCTTCGACAACCTCGACGCGCTGCGTCGGCGCGCCATGGCCATAGCGGGTGACGACCAGGCCTTCGAGCGGGCTTCGCCAAGCCGCCTCGACCGCCGCAGCCATCGACGCGGCGGCCTTGCCGGCGCCGACGACGATCGTGCGGCCCTTGGGCGGCGGCGGCAGGAAACGCGCGAGGGTTCCCGCAGGCGCGGCGGCGGCGATCGCCGCGTCGAACAGGCCGCGCAGGAAGGCGCGCGGATCGCGCCCGCCGGACGCGACGGCCGGCGACATCAGGCCTCGCTCTTGGTGCGATAGGAGGTGAACCAGCCGAGCCCGTCCTCGGTGCGGCCGCGCGGATGGTACTCGGCCCCCACCCAGCCCTCGTAGCCGAGCGCGTCCAGCCGGTCGACCAGGTAGCGGAAGTTGATCTCGCCGACGCTCGGCTCGTGGCGGCCGGGATTGCCGGCGATCTGGATGTGGCCGATGCGCGGCAGCAGGCGCTCGATCGTCGCGGCGAGTTCTCCTTCCATGCGCTGCATGTGGTAGACGTCGTATTGAAGCTTGACGTTGTTCGAGCCGGTTTCGTCGATGAGATCGAGCGCGCGGCCGCTGTGGGTGACGAAATAGCCCGGCGCGTCGTAGCGATTGAGCGGCTCCATCACCATCTGCACCCCCGATTCGGCGCAGCGGTCGCCGGCGTAGCGCAGGTTTTCGATCAGCGTGCGGCGCGCCTCGATCATCTTCGTCTTCGGCGAGGGAATCCCGGCAAGACAATTGACGGTCGGACAGCCGAGCGCGCGCGCATAGGCGATCGCGCGCGCGACGCCTTCGCGGAACTCGTCGACGCGATCGGGCAGACAGGCGACGCCGCGCTCGCCGCGGGTCCGGTCGCCCATCGGCAAATTGAACAGGGCGAGCGCGAGGCGGTTGTCGCGCAGGCGCTGGGCGAGCTCCTCGACCGGGGTTTCATAGGGGCTGAGGAATTCGACGCCGCGAAAGCCGGCGCGCGCCGCCGCGGCGAATCGGTCGAGGAACGACCGTTCGGTGAACAGCATCGACAGATTGGCGGAAAACTTCGCCATGCGCCTTCCCCCCGCGCGCCTGGCGCGACCGCCGCCCCCGGCGCGCCGCAGCCCCGATTCGTCAGGGTCGGCGAACTCGGCCCGCTTGTCCAGAATTCGCTTGAGTGAGCCGAGGATTGCCGACCGGCGGCGCCGCGGGGCAAGATGCGCGACCTCGCTGCCTGGGAGGAATGCGCCCCAATGTCGGTCGAAGCCCGCTTGCGCCGCCGCGACGGCCGCCTTTCGCCCCGCGCTGTCGCCGGTCTGGTCGCCGCCCTGGCGGCGCGCTTCGGCGCGAAGCTTTCAACCGCCGAAGCGGTGCGGCTGCAACATGGCCATACGCTGACTTGGCTGGAAAACGCGCCGCCCGACGCGGTGGTGTTCGCCGAGACGCGCGACGACGTGATCGACGCGATCAAGATCGCCGCCGCCCATGACGCGCCGATCGTGCCGTTCGGCGCGGGCACCTCGCTCGAGGGTCACGTCAATGCGCTGCACGGAGGCGTGTCGATCGACTGCTCGCGCATGAATCGCGTGCTCGCCGTCCATGCCGAGGACCTCGACTGCGTCGTCGAACCCGGCGTGACCCGCAAGGCGCTCAACGACTATCTGCGCGACACGGGCCTGTTCTTTCCCGTCGATCCCGGCG
>PLRT01000017.1 GCA_003164915.1 Hyphomicrobiales bacterium
GCCGTCGGAGCGTTCAACAGCAACCAGTTCTGGCAAGGCTTTTCCGCCGGGCCGAAAGTCAGCCTGACCTATCACGACCCGTCCGGCGTCGGCGTGGAATTCTCGTATTTCAACATCTTCACCCAAAGCGCCACCAAGACGGTCGGCCCCACCAGTCCGACGACGCCGGACTGGCTGGTCATGTACGCGCCTGGTTCGTTCTGGCAGACCCAGGATTTCCCGTACCAGGGCATGGCCTGGAAGGACTCCACCAACCTTTACAGCGCCGAGGCTAACGCGCGGCTGGATCTTTCCCCAAGGGTGACCTTGCTGGGGGGACTCCGCTGGCTCCAGTTGAACGACGAGCTCGTCGGCTGGTTCACCCCCGCCGATCGCAACGCGCCGGATTGGAAGAAGCACTGTCTTGGAAGCACGCTCGATAACCTTCCTACGACCTGTCCATCAGATTTCTATCCGGGTGGGACGGCAGGAAATTACGGGCCATTTTGGCAGGCGAAGACGCAAAACAATCTTTACGGCGGCCAAATCGGCGTCGACGCCAAATTGCTGGAGGTCGGTCGTTTTTCGATCGATGCGCTGATCAAGGCCGGCGTGTTCGACAATGCCGCCACGCAATCGGCCGTGGTCAGCATGGGCAAGCTGCCGTACCCAACACAAGCCTCCGCCAACCGCGCCGCCTTCGTCAGCGAAGCCGCGTTGCAGGCGAAATATCAACTCACCAAGGGGCTTGCGTTCAAGCTCGGCTACGAAGCGCTGTGGCTTGACGGCGTCGCCCTGGCGCCCGGACAGATCCGGGAAACGTACACGACCGCGCTTCCGGCCGTGACCGCGCGCGCGCTCGGCGTCAACACCGGCTCGAACGTGCTCTTCCAGGGCGCCACGGCCGGACTTGAGTCTTCGTTCTAGCTTCGCCGCTCTGCAAACCCGGGGGCGGGCCGATCCGGCGGGCGCCAAGCGTTGGCTTTCGACCATTACGCCCCCGCCTGAGCGAGCGCGTCGAGCGCGAGATTGAGCTCGAGCACATTGACCCTCGGCTCGCCGAACAGGCCAAACGCCCGGCCTTCGACATGCTCCGCGACCAGCGCGCGCACCTTCTCTTCCGGCAGCCCGCGCGCCTTGGCGACGGCGGGAACCTCGGCGAAGGCGGTCGCTGGCGAGACGTCTGGATCGAGCCCCGAGGCCGAGGTCGTCACCGCATCGGCGGGAATCGGCGTCGGCCAACCGGCGGCGCGCTTCGCCTCGACGTCGGCCTTCACCCGGTCGGCCAGCTTCTGCGAGGTCGGGCCGAGGTTGGAGCCGGTCGAATTGTCGGCGTTGTAGGGGGCGTCAATCGTCTTCGACGGATCGTCGGGATGGGCGGGGTCCTGCGCCTGGGTCGCCGATGGCCGGCCGTGGAAGTAGCGGTCGGCGGCGAAATTCTGGCCGATCAGCGCCGAGCCGATCGGTTTTCCGCCCTTGTCGGCGAGCAGGCTGCCATTGGCGGGATAGGCCAGCGCCAGTTGGGCGACGCCGGTGATCGCCAGCTTATAGAGAAGATAGACGGCGAGCAGCAGCCCGACCGCCAGTCCGATGGCGGGTTCGATCATCGCGCGCTCCTAAAGCCGGTCGCAGGCGACGGCGTAGACGCCCATCAGCGTGAAGAACAGCAGTCCGACGACGACGTAGACGATGTCCGCCATGACGCGGCGCCCCTTTGCGATCTGACCGGGCGTTTGTGGAGCCAAAGCCGATAAGCGATCAATGCGGGAAGCGCGGGCGGCGCATAAGCAAATTGTAAGGATCGCTCATGTCCAAACGGCCGGCGCCTTATGACGTCCTTATCGGCGGCGTCGGAATTGCGAATGGCTCGCTTGTGCACGCTTCTGTTAGATCAGCGGCGGCCGGACGTCCGGCCGGAGCTTGCCATTGACCGCCCGCGTCCCACCCGCCGCCGCCCCTTTTGCGCAATTCGTTCTGCGAATCGCGTTTCTCGCCGCGACCGGCGCCCTGTTTGTCGTCTGGCTCGCCGCCTTCTGACGCGGCCGCGGGACCTTTGGGCGGCGTTGTCGCCGTCGACCGGCCATGCGCTATAATGGGTTCGATTTTTCAGCGAAGCGTCGATTCCTTGGCCAACGACCGCAACTCCGAGCGCCGCCCCGACCCCGACGCGCTTCTGGCGCTCGCCGAGAAGGGCAAGCGCGGCCGGCTGCTGGTCTTTCTCGGCGCCGCGCCCGGCGTCGGCAAGACCTACGCCATGCTGCAGCGCGCGCGGCAGATGCGCGAGGAGGGCGTCGACGTCGTCGTCGGCCTGGTCGAGACCCATTCGCGCGCCGAGACCGAGGCGCTGACCGCCGGCCTCGAAATCCTGCCGCGCAGAACCGTCCTCTGGCAGGGCCGCAAAATCGAGGAGTTCGACCTCGACGCGGCGCTCGCCCGCCGGCCGAAGCTGATCGTCGTCGACGAGCTCGCCCATTCCAATGCGCCGGAAAGCCGCCATCCCAAGCGCTGGCAGGATGTCGAGGAGCTGCTCGACGCGCGCATCGACGTCTGGACCGCGCTCAACATTCAGCACCTCGAGAGCCTCGCCGACGTCGTTTCGCGCATCACCGGCGTCACCGTGCGCGAGACGGTGCCCGACGTCGTGCTGCGCGACGCCGACGACATCGTGCTGGTCGACATCACCTCGGAGGAGCTGATCCAGCGGCTCAAGGACGGCAAGGTCTACTTGCCTGAGACGGCGCAGCTGGCGCAGCAGAAGTTCTTCACGCTGCGCAACCTCACCGCTTTGCGCGAGATCGCGCTGCGTCGCACCGCGGCGCGGGTCGACGACCAGATGGTCGAGCAATTGCGCCAGGGCGCGATCGGGGGACCATGGGAAACCTCCGAACGGCTGCTCGTTTGCGTCGGCCCCGACGCCCTGTCGATGGACGTCGTGCGCGCGGCGAGCCGGCTCGCCACCGGCCTCAACGCGAGCTGGTTGGCGGCCACCGTCGATCGGCCGAACGACGAAGTCGGCGGCGCGCGCGCCGCCGCGGTCGACGCGGCGCTGCGGCTCGCCCAGAGCCTCGGGGCGGACACGACGCGGCTCGTCGGCCACGACCTGCCGGCCGAGCTGCTGCGCTACGCCGAGCGCGAGAACATCACCCAGATCGTCGTTGGCCGCTCGAAGGCGGGGTTGCTTCGCCGACTCGCCGGGCTCTCCCTGTCCGACGCGCTGGCGCGCCGCGCGAGCCTGGTCGGCGTGCACGTCGTCACCGGCGACCAGCCGCGAGAGGCGCCCAGACGGCTTCGCCTCGCCGACGCGCTCGGCCGCGACCTGCCGATCGGCGCGCTCGCCGCGGCGGGCTCGGTCGCCGCCGCGGTCGCGGTCGGCGAGGCGCTCGACCGCTGGCTGCGCCTGCCCAACCTGTCGATGATCTTTCTGATCGCGGTGCTCGTCTCGGCGGCGCGCTTCGGCGTGCGCTCGGCCATTCTCGCGGCGCTGCTGTCGTTCCTCGCCTACGACTTCTTCTTCGTCCCGCCCTACTACCAGTTCAGCGTCGCCGAGCCGCAAGAGTTCTTCGCCCTGGTGATCTTCCTGGCGGTGGCGAGTCTGGTCGGCTGGCTCGCCGGTCGCGCGCGCGACCAAGAGCGGCTGGCGCGCGCCAGCGCCCAGGCGACGCGGGCGCTGTTCGAATTCTCGCGCAAGCTTTCGGGCTCGGCGGCGCTCGACGACATCCTCGAGACGACGACCGTCTACGCGCACAAGACACTCGAGGCGCGCAGCGTCGTCATGCTGCTTCCCGAGGACGGCGAGCTGGCGCTGAGCATCGCCTGGCCGCCGATCGACGCGCTCGATCCCGGCGAGAACGGCGCGGCGCGCTGGGCCTTCGACAAGAGCGAACCGGCCGGCCGGCAGACCGGCACCCTGCCCAACGTGCGCTTCCAGTTCCGCCCGCTCGTCACTTCGCGCGGCGTGGTCGGCGTCTGCGGCGTCGAGCCCGCCAATCGCGACGCGCCGCTGTCGCCCAATCTCGAGCATGCGCTGAACCTCATGCTCGAGCAGGCGGCGATCGCCATCGACCGCGCGCTGCTGGTCAAGGACTCGGTGCGCGCGGTGGCGCTGGAGGAGAACGAGAAGCTGCGCGGCACGCTGCTCGCATCGCTGTCGCACGACCTGCGCACGCCGCTGGCGACGATCACCGGCGCCGTCACCACCCTGCGCAAGTTCGGCGACGACATGCCGTCCGAGCAGCGCGCCGATCTGCTCGCCTCGATCGAGGAGGAGAGCGGGCGGCTCAACCGCTTCATCGCCAATCTGCTCGACATGTCGCGCATCGAAGCGGGCGCGATCAAGCCGAAGCGCGACCTCGTCGACGTGGTCGAGGTCGTGCGCGCAGCAGTCGAGCGCGCCGGCAAGGCGTTCGCCGGCCCGCCGATCGTCACCAGCCTGGCGCGCGACCTGCCTTATGTGCGCGGCGACGCCAATCTGCTCGAGCAGGTTCTGTTCAACCTGCTCGACAACGCCCACAAGTACGGCGGCGGCGGGCGCGTCAGCGTCCACGCGCGGCGCGACGGCGCCAACGTGCTCGTCTCGGTGACCGACGAGGGGCCCGGCATCAAGCCGTCCGAGCTCGAGCGCGTGTTCGAGAAGTTCTATCGCGGCGGCAAGGCTGACGGCCGGCGCGCCGGCACCGGCCTCGGCCTCTCGATCAACCGCGGCCTGATCGAGGCGATGGGCGGTCGCATCTGGGCGGAGAGCCCAGCGGTCAAGCGGCGCGGGGCGCGCGTGATCTTCGCCATGCCAGCGGTCGAGGCCCGCGAACTCGCCGAGACGGCCTCATGAACGGCATGCGCGTGTTGATCGTCGACGACGAACCGCAGATCCTGCGTTTCCTCAAGCCGGCGCTGGAAGCCTCGGGCTACCAAGTGCTGCATGCCGCCTCAGGCCACGAGGCGCTGCGGCTGATCGCCAATTCGGCGCCGGACCTGATCGTGCTCGATCTCGGCCTGCCCGACATGGACGGCAAGGACGTGATCGAGCGGGCGCGCAGCTTCGTCGCGGCGCCGATCGTCGTGCTGTCGGCGCGCGACCGCGAGGCGGAAAAGATCGCCGCGCTCGACCTCGGCGCCGACGATTACGTCGAGAAGCCGTTCGCAATCGGCGAGCTGCTGGCGCGCCTGCGCGCCGCGCTGCGCCACGCCAAGGCGGGCGCGGCGGCCAAGACGCACGTCGCGGTCGACGGCCTGACGATCGACATGGAGAAGCGGCTGGTGACCCGCGAGGGCGACGCGATCAAGCTGACGCCGCGCGAATACGACCTGCTGTGCGCGCTCGCCGCCAACCCCGGCCGGGTGATGACCCACGGCCAGATCCTCACCGCCGTTTGGGGCCCGGCGCACAAGGACGACACCCAATATCTGCGGGTGTTCGTCGGCCAGTTGCGCGCCAAGATCGAGCGCGACCCGTCGCGACCGACGATCATCCGCACCGAATCCGGCGTCGGCTATCGGTTCGCGGAGAGCGCATAGGCGCAGGCCGCCGCGGCCGCCGACGATCCGCCGCGCTCCGTTTCACGGCGCCGCAGGCTGAGACCGCAGGCGCGGGCCCATCGCCTCGTCCGCGACTTCGGGTCGGCTCGCGTCCACCGGCGCGTCCCACCCGCCGCCGAGCGCTTTGGCGAGAGCGACATAGTCCTTGGCGAGCGTGACTCGGCTCTGGATCAGCGAATCCTCGGCCGAGTACAACGAGCGCTCGGCGTCGAGCACGTCGAGAAAGCTCGATTTGCCCGCCTCGTATTGCGCGCGCGACAGGTCGCCGGCCTTGCGGTAATTGTCCACGCTCGAAGCGAGCTGCCTGGCGCGCAGGCGCTCCCGCGAAAGCGACACCAGCGCGTTCTCGACGTCTTCCATCGCCGTCAGCACCGACGAACGCCAGGCGACGAGATATTCGTCGCGTTGCGCCTGGGTCGCGTCACGCTCCGCAGCGAGCTTGCCGCCGTCCAATATCGGAATCGAAACGGATGGCCCCCACGACCACGACACGGACGAGGCGCGCAGCAGCTCGCCGGGGCGGCTCGCGCTCGTCGAAAGCGAGCCGGTCAGAGAAACGTCGGGATAGAGCGCGGCCTCCGCCGCGCCGATTTTCGCCGTCGCCTGCGCGAGTCGCCGTTCGGCCGCGCGCACGTCGGGCCGCCGGGTCAGCAGGTCGGCGGGCACGCCGGCCGGCAGCGGCTTGCGCGGCGCGGGGATCGCGCGGGGCGTCTGCATCCGATCGTCAAGCGCCCCGGGGGCGCGGCCGGTCAGCACCGCAAGGCGATGGACCGCCTCGGCGTAGTCGGCCTCGTAGGTGGGAAGGTCCGCGGCGGTGGTGGTCGCTTGCGCGTCCGCCTTGGCGACGTCGGCGCCCGAGGCGNNCGCGCCAGCGCGATCTGCTCCTGATAGCCGCGCGCCTCGGCGTAGGAAGCGCCGACGTCGCCGACCAGCGTCAGCAGCGTGGAGCGCAAGTCTTCCTCGGTCGCCTCTTCGCCATAACCGGCCGCTTCCGCCTGGCGCCGGTTGGCGCCGAACAGGTCGAGCTCCCAGCTTGAGTCGAACCCCGCCTGGAAAGGCGCCGACAGGCCGCTGGACGACGTCGCCGACGTCGTCGTGGTCGTCGTTTGGCTGCTCAACGCCGATTGCGGCCCCGTCTCGGAAGCCGAGGCGCTGCCGGTGAGCGACGGCCCGAGCGCGGCCTCCGCTTCCCGCCGCGTCGCCCGCGCTTCGCGGATCTTGGCCTTGGCGCTGGCGACGTCCGCATTGCCGGCGACCGCTTCGGCCATCAGTTCGTCGAGCAACGGGTCGTTGAAGGCGCGCCACCACGCGTCCAGCGAGGCGGCGGGCGTCGACAGTCCACGCCCCTCGACCGCGCCCTGCGTCCATTGCGCCGGGAGCGCCATGTCCGGTTTCGCGTAATCCGGACCGACCGCGCAACCTGCCAGCAGCGTCGCGAACGCCTGCGCCGCTGCGACATTCAAGATCGAAGCGCGCATCGCGATCACTCCCGCGCCAGCGCGTCGACCGGATCGAGTTGCGCCGCGCCGCGCGCCGGCAGCCACCCGAAGACGACGCCGATCAGGGTCGAGCAGGCGAAGGCCGCGACGATCGAGGCGCCCGAATACACGAAGGAGAAGGTCGACCCGAACGCACGGAAGACGAGCGCGGCTCCCAGCGCCGCCAGCACCCCCAGCGCGCCGCCGACAACGCAGACGAGCACCGCTTCGGTGAGAAACTGCTGCATGATGTCGGAACGCCGGGCGCCGACCGCCATCCGGACGCCGATCTCCTTCACCCGCTCCGACACCGAGACCAGCATGATGTTCATCACCCCGATGCCGCCGACGACCAGCGAGATGACGGCGATGGCGGCGATCAGCGCCGTCATCGTCTGCGTCGTCGCGGTGATCGCGCTACGAATGTCGCTGGAGTTGAAGACGAAGAAATCGCGCGCGCCGTGCCGCTGTTCCAGCAGTCGCATCGCCGCCTGCTCGGCGAGGTCGTCGTCGACGTTGTCGGCGACCCGCAGCAGGATGCTGCGTAGTGAGGCGTCGCCGAGAAAACGCGCCTGAACCGACGAGTAGGCGAGGAAGGTCGATATGTTCCCACTCGAGCCGAAGCCCTGCTGCTTGCGCGTCACGCCGATCACCGTGCAGGGGACATTGCCGACGAGGATCGTCTTGCCGATCGGATCCTCGCGGTCGGCGAACAGCGTCGATTGCGCATTCTCGTCGATGACGATTTCCTGCGACAGTTCGCGCTCGGCGCTCGCGTCGAAGAACCGACCCTCCTTGAGTTTCACGCCCTTGACCTCGAAGTAGTCGGCGTCGACGCCGTTCACCAGCGCGCTGGCTTCGATCGCTCCGTAACGCAGCGTGCTCGAGGTCGAAACGGTCGGCGTCGCGCCGGCGACGTAATCCTGACGCGCCAGCGCCTCGGCGTCCGCCAGCACCAGCGTCTTGATTTTGGCAGCCTTCGTGTCGCCGAAGCCTGAGCCGGGAAAGATCTCGAGCGTGTTGGTGCCGAGGTCCGAGATGTTGTTGAGCACTTTGCGGCGCGAGCCCTCGCCGAGCGCCACCATGGCGACGACCGAGGCGATGCCGATGACGATGCCGAGCATGGTCAGGAACGTGCGCAGGCGATGCGCGGTCAGCGCAAGAACCGCCATACGGAACGATTCCGTGAATCGATCGATGGGCGCTCGCCACGTCGACTCGCGCCCGCCGCGCGCGGCGAGGGTCGTTGCGGCGGCCGGCGCGCCAGACGCCACGACGCGATCGTCGACGATCCGGCCGTCGGACATCTCGACGACGCGGCGCGCGCGCTTCGCCACCGCGGAATCGTGGGTGACGAGTATGACGGTGCGCCCTTCGGCGTTGAGCTCG
>PLRT01000096.1 GCA_003164915.1 Hyphomicrobiales bacterium
TCGACGATGAAGATTTCCGACTTGGAGGGATCGCGCTCCTGGCAGTCGGCGAGCTTGCCGGGCAGGCTGGCGATGTCGAGCGCCCCCTTGCGGCGCGTCAGCTCGCGAGCCTTGCGCGCCGCCTCGCGCGCCTGCGCCGCCTCGACCACCTTGCCCACGATGACGCGCGCTTCCGCCGGATGCTCCTCGAACCATTGTCCGAGCAGTTCGTTGACCAGTCCCTCGACCACCGGCCGGACCTCCGACGAGACGAGCTTGTCCTTGGTCTGCGACGAGAATTTCGGGTCGGGAACCTTGACCGACAGAACGCAGGTCAGCCCCTCGCGGCAATCGTCGCCGGTGAGGTCGACCTTCTCCCTCTTCGTCAGGCCGGAACTCTCGGCGTAGCTCGTCACCTGACGGGTCAGCGCGCTGCGCAGGCCGATGAGATGAGTGCCGCCGTCGCGCTGCGGGATGTTGTTGGTGAACGGCAGCACGTTCTCGTGATAGCTGTCGTTCCACCACAGCGCGACCTCGACCGAGATGCGGTCGCGCTCGCCGTGGATGAACACCGGCTTGTCGATCAGCGGCGTCTTGGCGCGGTCGAGATAGCGCACGAACGCCACGAGGCCGCCTTCGTAGTGCAGCTCCTCGCGCTTCGGCTCGGGCCCGCGCAGATCGGTGAGCTCGATGCGCACGCCGGAATTGAGGAAGGCGAGCTCGCGCAGCCGGTGCTCGATCGTGGCGTAGTCGAACTCGATCATGGTGAAGGTCTGCGGCGACGGGGTGAAGATCACCTCGGTGCCGCGCTTCGGCCGGCCGTCGACGATCGGCGCCGGGCCGACCACGGCGAGCTTGTCGGTCGCGTCGCCGTTGGCGAAATGCATGACGTGCTCGCGCCCGTCGCGCCAGATGCGCAGCGTCAATTTGGTCGACAGCGCGTTGACCACCGACACGCCGACGCCGTGCAGGCCGCCGGAAACCTTGTAGGAGTTCTGATCGAATTTCCCGCCGGCGTGGAGCTGAGTCATGATGACCTCGGCCGCCGACACCCCTTCCTCCTCGTGGATGCCGGTCGGGATGCCGCGCCCGTCGTCGGTCACCGAACACGAGCCGTCGGGGTTGAGCGTCACCGTCACCAGCTTGGCGTAGCCGGCGAGCGTCTCGTCGATCGCGTTGTCGACAACTTCGTAGACCATGTGGTGCAGGCCCGAGCCGTCGTCGGTGTCGCCGATGTACATGCCGGGGCGCTTGCGCACCGCGTCGAGGCCGCGCAGCACCTTGATCGAGTCGGCGTCGTAATCGCTGCCGTTCGGGTCGCGCGCCGTTTCGTCGATGTCGAGCGACGCCTTCGGTTCGTCCGTCAATTTCGAGACCTTCATTTCGGCTGGGGCGCCGCCGCCGCGGACAGGTCCGGGCGCGGCGATTCGCGTGCCGCCCACTATAGCCTGGAGAGGCCTCGAAATGCACGTTTTTCCCGCGCCGAGCGAGAACTTGGGGGCCTGGCGGAGGCGCCGCGGCGGAGGGTGATTTTCCCCCTCGACCGGCGCGCGCGCGCAACCGACAATGCGCCGCCGCGGCCAGGTGATTCGAAGCCCTCGAGAACCGGCCGGGGCGAGCCAAGACAACCGAGCCCCGAGCCTTGCGCGATCCGGTCAACGAACCCCTCGGCCAGGCCCCGCCGGCGCGGCCGCGTCGACTGCGCCGGATCGCCGTTACGGTCGGGCTGCTGGCGGCGGCGGGCGCCGCTTTCGCCGGACTGAGGGCCGTCGACTGGCGGCAGGGCGGGGAACCCTACGCGATCGCGCGGATCGAGCGGCTGCCGGCCTCCCCCGCCCCGACCGCGCCGAACGCCGCCGCCGCCGCGGCGAAAACAAGCATGTCCCAGGGGACGGCGGACGCCGACGAGATCGAGGCGGACAGCGGCGTCAAGGTCGTGCGCAGCGGCGGCGGGGGCGCCGGCGGGGCGGTGGTCATCGACGTGCCGCAGGCGCTGAGCCTGCGCCTGCCCCCCGCGCCCGACAAGCGCCTGGTCGAGAAGACGCGTTTCGGCCTGCTGCCGCGCTTGGGCGCCGACGGCGCCCGCGCCGCCGAAGTTTATTCGCGGCCGCGCCTCGCCTCGGAAAAGCTCAAGGCCGGCGCGCCGCGCATCGCGATGCTGGTCGGCGGCCTCGGCCTCAACCCGGCCAGCACCTCCGACGCGATCGCCCGCCTGCCGGCGATGATTTCGCTCGGCTTCGCGCCCTATGGCGACAGCCTGGAATCCCAAGCAGCGGCGGCGCGCGAGGCCGGCCACGAAATCCTGCTGCAGTCGCCGATGGAGCCGATCACCTACCCGGCCGACAATCCCGGACCGCACACGCTGCTGACCGGCGCGAGCGAGGCCGAGAATCTCGACTCATTGCTCTGGCAGATGGGGCGGTTCGTCGGCTACGCCGGCATCGTCAACCATCTCGGCGGCGAATACACCGCCGACGCGCGCGCCGTGACGCCGACGCTCGCCGAGATCGCCCAGCGCGGCCTGTTTTATGTCGACGACGGTTCGTCGCCGCGCAGCCTCGCCCGCCAGATCGCGCCGACCCTCGGCCTCGCATCGGCGACGGCCGACGCGGTCGTCGACGCGGACCCGGCGCCCGCTGCGATCGACGCGGCGCTGGCGCGGCTCGAAGCGCTCGCCCGGGCGCGCGGCGCGGCGATCGGCGTCGCCACCGCCCTGCCCTCGAGCCTCGACCGCATTGCGCTATGGTGCGCAGGGCTCGAAGCGCGCGGCGTCGAACTCGTTCCGGTTTCGGCGATGACCGCGCGGGCGCCCGGCCCGGCAGCGGACGCCGGCCGCTGAAGCTAGGTTGCGAGGAGCGTTCGCGTGAGCAGGAGTTTGCCCTATCGTCCAAGCGCCGGCGTGGCGCTCATCAGTCGCGTCGGCGAGGTCTTCATCGGCCGGCGCGCGCGCAGCCGCGAGGCGACCCTGGTCGCCGGCCACGAATGGCAGATGCCGCAGGGCGGCATCGACGAGGGCGAGGCGCCCTACGCCGCCGCGCTGCGCGAGCTTTACGAGGAAACCAGCGTCCGTTCGGTCTCGCTGATCGCCGAGGCCCCCGACTGGCTGAGTTACGACCTGCCGGAAGACGCCGGCAACCGCTGGCGCAGCCGCTATCGCGGCCAGACGCAGAAATGGTTCCTGCTGCGCTTCGAGGGCGACGACGCCGAGATCGACATCCGCCATCCCGGCGGCGGCGCCCACAAGCCGGAGTTCGACGCCTGGCGCTGGGAAGCCTTCGCGCGGCTGCCCGAACTGGTGGTGCCGTTCAAGCGCGCCGTGTACGAAAAGGTCGTGGCGCAGTTCGGCCCGCTGGCCAAACCGGCCTAGCGCGATCGCGCGCCCGGTCCGAGTCGTCAGCAATAAATCGGGCCGCCCGGCGGGGACGGGCGGCCCGTGTGGTCACGCGGTGGGGGTAAGGGCGTGACAAAACTCAGGCGTGCTGCGGCTCTTCCTTCGGCCCCTCGTCGGATGGGCGTTGGCGGCGTTCGGCCATGAACTGATCGAATTCGGCGCGGTCCTTGGCGAAGCGCAGCCGTTCGAGGAATTCCTTGAACTCGCGCTGCTCGTCCTCGAGCCGCTTCAACGTCTCGGTGCGATAATCGTCGAAGGCGTGGTTGCCGCTCGTCGACGAGCCGAACCAACCGCCACGGCTCCTGAAGCCTTCCATCATGGAGCGCGCGCGCTCCATCTTCTCCTGCGCGCGGGCCATCTTGCGTTCCCAGCGGTCCATGCCGCGGTCCCAGGTCATGCTGCAGTCCCAGTTCATCGGTCCGTTCCCTGCGTAGATGGGGCGCCGCCAAAAGCCGAACTTGTGGCGCGCGATCAGGTAGCCGAGGATCAGAAGGCCCAGCGGCCACCACCAGAGGAATCCCACAATCATCAGAACGAGAGGCATGGCGCGTCCTCGGTTGTGAATGTAAATAACATTTACATCACGGAACGACATTGTCAAGCCGTTTTCGAGGAGCCTCCGGCTCTATCGCCGCCAACCGCCAGACGGCCGCCGCGGGTCGAGATTCCTGGCGGATCGGGAGCGGCAGGCGGGGCCTGGCCGGAACGACCCTAGCGCTGCGGCGTTTTGACCCCGAGCCCTCGCAGGTAGACCAGCACTTGCGCTTCCAAAAGCTCGGCCGGCGACATCGGCAGGGCGCGTCGCGCGCCGTCGCCGCGCCCGAACAGCGACGCCGTCCCGTGCGCCATCGCCCAGATGTGGAGCGCGACCATCAGGGCCGGGGGGCGGCCGGCAGGCGGCATAGCCGCACAGATCTTGTCGGCAGCGCCGCGCAACACCGCGAAGGCCCGCTCGCCCGCGCTGCGCAGGGCCGGATCGGCGCCGACCGGAACGCCGGCCTCGAACATCGCCGAATAGAACGCCGGCTGCGCGCGGGCGAATTCGAGATAGGCCTTGCCGAGCCGGTCGAGCGCGGCGAAAGGGTCGGGACGGCCGTCATCCCACGCCCGGGCCAGCGCCGCCTCGAACTGCTCGAACCCGCGCAGCGCGACAATCGCCATCAATTCGTCGCGGTCACGGAAATGCCGGTAGGGCGCCGCGGGGCTGACGCCGGCGAAACGCGCTGCGTCGGCGAAGGTGAAGCCAGCCGCGCCCTTCTGGGCGATCAGCTCCAGCGCGGCGTGGATCAGCGCCTCGCGCAGGTTTCCGTGATGATAGCCGCGCGGCTCGTCCCTGCCCCAACTCATGTGAAGGGTCTTTACATCATGCCGGCGGATTCGTCGACGCCAGCGAAGGCCGGCAATCGCGTTTCTGCCCGTACGGAAGGTCCAGTGGACGCGACGGCGAGCGGCGCGACGAACGAACGCGCGCGGCCACGCGTCCGTCGCCTCCCATCATCGGCCCCGCCCCAGCGCGCCTTACTTCCCCGCTTCGATCTCGGCGATCGCCTCATTCATCGCCGCTTCCAATTTGCGGCGGATGCGATGGGCGGAGAGGTCGACGCCGGCCTTGACGAATTCGTCGTGCAGCCGCTCGATCCGCGTCTCGTCGGTCTCGCCCTCGATCTGCGGGGTGGCGAAGGCGTCGGCGTAGCGGCGCGCCGCGTCGCCAACGAGTGCGAGCTTCTCCGCCGCCCAGGCGCCGACGGCGCGGTTGCGGCGCGACAAGGCCTTGAAGCGCAGTTCCTCGCTCAGCGCGAAGAATTTCTCGAAGCCTTTCTTGCGCCGGTCGAACTCTTCCATCCGCGCCACCCCGTCGGTTTTCCGATCACAAATTGCGCGCGGCCTTCGCGACCGTCAATCGATCAGGGCGCGCGCGAGCTTCTGGAAGGCGCGGGCGCGATGCGAAAGCGCGAGCGAGTTGTCGCGCGGCAGGCCGTGCTTCTCTTCAGCCGTCATCTCGCCGAAGCTGCGGTCATGGCCGTCGGGAACGAAGATCGGATCGTAGCCGAAGCCGCTCGTCCCCCGCGGCGGAAAGACGAGACAGCCGTCGACGCGGCCCTCGAACGCTTCGAGCCGGTCGTCCGGCCAGGCGAGCGCCAGCGCGCTGACGAAATGCGCGCGCCACGGCAGCGGCGCGCCCAGCGCCTTCAGCTCGCGCTCGATGCGCGCCATGGCGCCGGCGAAATCCTTGCTCCCGCCCGCCCAGCGTGCCGAATAGATGCCCGGCGCGTCGTCGAGCGCGGAAACGCACAGCCCGGAATCGTCGGCGAGCGCCGGCAGTCCGGCTGCGCGGGCGGCGGCGTGGGCCTTGATCGCGGCGTTGGCGGCGAAGGTCGCGCCGGTCTCCTCCGGCTCGGCGAGGCCGAGCGCGCTGGCGCCGACCACCTCGAGCCCGCGCGGGGCGAGCAGGTCGTGGAGTTCGGCGAGCTTGCCCCGGTTGTGGGTGGCCGCGACAATCCGGCCCGTCAGCCTCGCGGCGCGCGCCTCCTTCACGGCGCGATGATCTTATAGCGCTGGCCGGGAACGAGCGGCCCCTCGTGGTCGAGGCCGTTGAGCACCAGGAACTGGCCGACCGCGCGCTCGTCGGGCGACATGCGCCGCGCCATCGTGGTCGTCGTGTCGCCGTCCTGCGCCGCGACGACGCGCAGCCGCAGCGCCTGCGCCTCCGCCGCCTCCTCCGGCCGCAGCTTGTGGAACGAGCGGATCGCCGCGCGGAAGCGCGCGTCGATCGCCGGCGTCAGCGAATGGGCGGCGAAGATCAACCGGAACACGCGATCGCCGACCCGAACGGCGCCGAGCCGGAAGCTCCACTGGTCGCCCTGGGCGACGGCGATCGCCATCGGATAATCCCCGCCCTGCAAGGTCTCGATCGACGCGGTCTTGACGCCGTCGATCCAGCCGGAGGCGAGCTCGTCCTCGAGCGAAGTCGAGGGCGACAGCGCGATCGAATCGAGCCGCAGCGCCTGCGCGCCGCCATCGCCGACGCCGATCAGCGCCGCAGACTGGTTCTCGAGAGTGAAGCCTTCGGGCGCCTCGAAGGCGAAGCCGAGCTTGGGATGGAGGAAACGCGTTCCGCGCACCAGACCCTGCGCCGGATTGTCGCCATAGGCGACACCGTCGATCACCGAGAGGTAGTCGTCGCGGTTGGCCTCGCCGGTCCCCGGCGCGCCGAATTTGCGCGCCTCGACGACCGCCTGGGCGATGCGCTCCGGCGTCGACGGATGGGTCGCCATCATGTCGGGCTTGTCGGCCGAGCCGGCGCCGATCATCGCGGTGCGCAGGGCGCTCCAGCGGCCGAGCGAGGTGAGGAACCGCGACGCCGCGTAAGGGTCGTAGCCCGCCTTGGCGGTGACGCCGATGCCGATCTGGTCGGCCTCGAATTCCTGCTGGCGCGAGAACCGCGCGATCGACAATTGCATGCGCGCCTGCACCGCCTCGCCCTCCGCCGGCCGGTCGAGCACCTGGTCGGAGACGCGGGTGAACAGCGCCGCGGTCTTCTCCAGTTCGGCGCGCTGGGCGGCATGGCGAGCGGTGATGTGAGCGATCTCGTGCGCCATCACCGCCGCGATTTCCGACGAGTCGTTGGCCAGTTCGAGCAGGCCGCGGGTGACGAAGATTTCGCCGGTCGGCAGCGCGAAGGCGTTGACCACCGGCGAATCGAGGATGGTGACGCGATAGGGCTCGCTCGGCGTGTCGCTCGCCTGGGCGAGGCGAACGAGGATGTCGTTGAGATAGCGCTCGACCGCCGGCGCGCTGTATTCGCCGCCGAAAGCGTCGACCAGGCGCTGGCGCTCGGGGCTCGTCTCGGCGCCGCCGGTGGTCTGTGGCGCGGCGGTCGGGACGAGATTGGCGGCGATCGGGCGCGACGGCGCGTCGATGGCGGAGCAGGCGGCGAGGGTCAGCGCCAGCGCGGCGATGAGGGCAAAGCCGCCCGCGCGCCGCGGAGCGCCCGGCCGGTTGCGCCGCATATCCCAGTCGCCCGCCCAGACTCTCATTCGCCCGGTCCGATTCCCTGCTTCATCTCGGCTCGCCCAAGCCGCTCGAGCATGAGCGGATCGACGATTTCCAATTGCGGGCCGAAACGGCTGTCCAGCGGCCCGCGCACCCGGACTTTCTCCCCCGCGAGAGCGGTCAGCGGGGCGCCGGCCGCCTGGAACGCAGCCTGCGTCTTGCGCGAGGCGACGACCGACAGCGCGCCGCGCCCGCCCAGATCAAGATAGAGGCGCGCGCGGCCGTGGCCAATCCTGCGCACCACCCCCTCGACGACGACGAAGCGCCCATCGCGCCGCGCCAGTGAGGCGGCGTCGTCGGCGGCGAGCACGGCATAATCGGGATCGCGCCAGACGCCAAGCCCTTTTGCGCGCGCCGCAGATTCCTCGGCCAAACGGGCGGCCTCGCAGCCGCGCGTCTCGAATTCCGGGCGAACCCGAGCCAGGCCCGCGGCGATCAGCGCGTCGGCGGCGGAAGCGGGCGCACCGTCGGCGGCGGCCGAGGCGAGGTCCCCGAGCGCGCGGTCCCAGCGGTCGGACGCAGCGGAAACGAGCGTCAAGTCCGCCGGCCGGCCGGCGAATCGCGCGGTCAGCAGATCGCGCGCGGCCCGGGCGAGCGCCGGATCGCCGCGGGCCGGCTGCGGCAGGTCGAGGCCGGCGATCCTCAGCGTCCGGCCGTCGTCGAGTGCGATTTCGCCATGCTCGTCGACCGAAACGACCGCGACCCGTCCCGCCGCCGCGCCGCAGGCGGCCGCGGCAGGGCCGATCGCCGCGCCAAGCGTCAGCGCCAAGAGGGCGGCCGCGCCGGCCGAGGCGGGCCCGCGGCGGAGATGCGCTGAGAGAAATTTCATGCTAGAGGCGCTTCGCCGTTGCGAGACGGCTTTTAGCCCCTTCCCTCCGCGCGGTCACCGCCCGAGGCCCAAGCGGGCCCGAACGAGGCGCGCCGGCCGCCGCAGCCGGCGGGCGGAGACGTCCCGGTA
>PLRT01000280.1:0-1162 GCA_003164915.1 Hyphomicrobiales bacterium
GTGGCGTAGATCGTCGCCGCGACGCCGGCCGCCGCCGCGCCGGCGAGCGCGCCGGTCAATACCGGGTGACTTGGCGCGCCCGCCCGCATCGCGGCGATCAGCGCCGCCAGCGGCGGGATCGACATCAGCGGGATCAGCGTCAGGCAGTGCAGCGCGTTGGTCCCGACGAGCCGCGTCATCCACAGATCGGCCGGGGTCACGACGAGTTCGACGATCACCGCGCCGCCGAGCAGGACGAAGGGCGCGATCAGCGCCGCGATCAGCGCCCCTGGCCGCGCCTCGGGCCTGAGCAGCCGGGCCGCCAGCAGCACGCTCGGCAGCAGCAGCGCCAGCGTGTCGACGAACTTGAGATCGAAACGCATGGTGTGGGCGGCGGCGGCGAAATCGTGCCGCGGCCCGAGCGCCGTCATGAACAGCGCTGCGCTGATCGCCGCGCCGACGACGAGCGCCAGCGCGACGCGGCGGCCGAGCCGGAGCGGCGGGGGTGGCGGCTCGGCGGCGAGCGCGCTGATGAGATCGGCGGTCTTCATTGCGTCGCGCTCCGCCAGGCGACGGCGAGCGCCTTCAGCGCGCGGTGCAGCGCCACCCGCACCGCCACCTCGCTCATCGACAGCCGCGCCGCAGTGGCGGCGATCGACTGGCCTTCGAGCGAGATCGCGGTGACGATGTCGCGCTGGCGCGGCGCGAGCTGCTTCATCACCCGCTCGATGTCGCTGCGGGTGTGCGGGTCCTCGACTTCCGGCGCGGCGAGCACCGCCTCGAAATCCTCGATCGGCTCGGCCCGGCGCACGCCACGCCGCCGCATGGCGTCGATGATCTTGTGGCGGGCGATGGCGTTGACCCACGGCGCGAGCCGGGGGCCGCCGTCCCAGGTGCCCCGCTTCAGGTGGATCGCCAACAGCGTTTCCTGCACGACATCCTCGATATCCGCATCGCCGACCCTGGCCCGGGAAAAGGCGCCGCGCGCCATCGCCCGAACCGATCGGCCAATCTCCTCGAGCAACCGCCGGTAGGCCGCCTCGTCGCCCGCCAGGGCGGCGCGCATCGCCGGCGCCCATTTGTCGTCGCCGGGGCCCGCGGCGGAGGTCTCGCTCATGTCCGTATCGTTCCGTCGCCGCGGTTTGTTACGCCGGCGGCGGTCCTTCTGGTCGCGTCGCCGGCC
>PLRT01000280.1:1176-11762 GCA_003164915.1 Hyphomicrobiales bacterium
CGACGGCGGGCCGCCGCATCGCCGGTTGGAGGCGATCCGCGAGGCCTATCCGCTGTCGCTGCATGGGGTCGGGCTGTCGATCGGCTCGCCGAAGCCGCTCGATCGCGACCATTTGCAGCGGCTCAAGGGCCTGATCCGCCGCTACCAGCCGGCGCAATTCTCCGAGCACCTCGCCTGGTCGAGCCACGACGAGGGCTTTCTCGCCGACCTGCTGCCGCTGCCCTACGACGACGAGACGCTGGCCATCGTCTGCCGCCACATCGACGAGACCCAGGAGGCGCTCGGGACGCGGATGCTGCTCGAAAACCCCTCAACCTACGTGCAGTTTTCCGACAGCGCGATCGCCGAGACCGAATTCCTCGCCGAGGTCGGCCGCCGCAGCGGCTGCGGCCTGCTGCTCGACGTCAACAACGTCTATGTCAGCGCGACCAACCACGGCTTCGACCCCTTCGCCTACCTCGCCGCCTTCCCGCTTCGCCATGTCGGCGAGATCCATCTCGCCGGTTCCGCGGACGCGACCGACGACGAAGGCGCGCCGCTGCTGATCGACGCCCACAATTCGCCGGTGCGGGCGGCGGTGTGGGCGCTCTACCAGGAGACGATCGGCCGGCTCGGTCCGACGCCGACGCTGATCGAATGGGACAACGACGTCCCGGCATGGCCGGTTCTGCTCGCCGAGGCGCGCCGCGCCGACGCGGCGATGGACCGCGCCGCCGCCTGGGGAGCCTTGCGCCATGCCGTTTGAGGCGACGATCGCCAGCTTCGCGCGCGCGCTGGTCAACCCGTCTCAGCCCGCCCCCGCGGCGACGCGACGAAGCGACGGAAGGTCGGTCGAGCGCCGCTTCGCCGTCTACCGCAACAATGTCGCGGTTGCGCTGATCGGCGCCCTCGAGGCGCGCTATCCGGTCGTGCGGCGCCTGGTCGGCGACGACTTCTTCCGCGCCATGGCCGGCGCCTATGTCGCGGCTGAGAAGCCGCGCGCGCCGACGTTGATCCATTACGGCGACGGCTTCCCCGACTTCGTCGCCGGTTTTCCGCCCGCCGGCGCGGTTGCCTACCTCGCCGACGTGGCGCGGCTGGAGAACGCCTGGATCGAGGCCTATCACGCCGCCGAGGCGGCCGCGCTCAGCCTCGACGCGCTGGCCGCGATCGCACCCGATGGGTTCGAGGCGCTGCGTTTCCGGCCGCACCCGGCGGCGCGGCTGCTCAGCTTCGCCCACCCCGCGGCATCGATCTGGGCCGCTTCGCAAGGCGACGGCGAGCCGCGCCCGCCCGAGAACTGGGCGGGCGAGGAAGCGCTGGTCACGCGGCCCGACGCCGACGTTTTCGTGCGCGTCCTTCCGCCCGGCGGCTTCGCCTTCGCGACGGCGCTGTTTTCCGGCGCGAGCCTCGGCGAAGCGGCGGCGCTCGCCGCAGCCGACGGCTTCGACCCCGGCGCCCATCTCGTCGGTCTCGTCGAGGCCGGCGCGCTGCAATCATTCTTCTGAAGGAGAAATCCGATGTCGACGAATTCCACGGCCGCGCCCGTCGCGGCCGGCAACCCGCTCGCCCGCTTCACCGGCGCCCTCTTCGGGCTCGTGCCGATCTCGCTGACCATGCTCGTGCTGCGGATCGCGCTGGCGCTGCCGTTCTTGCGGGCCGGTCAGACCGACTGGGACGACTGGTTCGTCCTCTCCTTCGGCGTCAAGGCGCGGTTCGCCGACCTCCGGCTGCATCTGTTGGGTGGCGAATATCCCTTCCCCGATCCCGATCTGATGGCGCTTGCCGCGGGCGTGGCGGAGGTCGGGCTGCCGATGCTGCTGATCGTCGGCCTGGGCGCGCGCTACGCGGCGCTTGGCCTTCTCGTCATGACGGGGGTCATCCAGCTCTCCTTTCCCGAGGGGTGGGCGAATTTCCACCTCTACTGGGCCTCGCTGGCGCTGGCGATCATGACCTTCGGCCCGGGCCGCATCGCGCTCGACCGCCTGCTCGGACTGGAGCGCGCGCGCGCCTAGCGCGCGAGTTCGCCGCGCAGGCCTTCGCGCGCGATGCGCCAGCGGTCGGCGAGCGCCGCCATGTCGGCGTCGGTCAGCGGCGCGATCTGCTCGAAGACCACCGCCTCGACGCCGTACTCGAGATGAAAGACCTCGCCGGTGCGCCGGTAATGCGCGCCGATCCCGACGCCTTCGAGCATCTCCAGCGAGGGAACGATCACCGTCTGCTGATAGGCGGGATCGAGATGGGTCTGCACGGGGTCGCCGACCACAACGATCGCGCAGGTCCTGAACTCGGGGCTGGGCGCGCCTTCGACGGTGTCGACGTCCGACATCGTCACGGTCGGCCGCTCGCTCGCCTCCGGGTAGAACGGCGAGCGGGCGGGTTCGAGCTGCCACAGCTCCTCCATCATCTGGCCGCTGAAGGCGTAGCTCGACCCGAGCCCGCAGATGCGATGGTCGGGCCGCGCCCGCGCGTCGATCCACGTCCTCAGGCGCTCGAGCTCGGCGAGATCGGCGCGCGGCCGATGCGGAAGTCCGTCGATCGGCGACAATCCGGCCGGCGCCCAAGCGGAAAGCGGCGTCAGCGTGACCGCCGCGAGCGCGGCCAGCGCGGCGCAGGCGACGAGCGGGCGGCGCGCGCCAAGCAGGGCTAGCGGCGCGCCGACCAGCGCGGTCAGCGCCGGGGCGACGAGATAGAGGTGGTGGATGTAGGGCGTTTGGACGCGCAGAAACGCGACCGCGGCGACCGCCGCCGCGCCGACCGTCAGGCGCAGCAGGCGGCGATCGCGCGAACGCGTCAGGAGCAAGGCGCCGCCCGCGACCGCCGCGAACAGGACCGCCGAGCCGCACCAGTCGAGCAATTCGGCGGCAAAGACGCCATTCGGCTTGCGATAGGCGGCGTAGACCGTCGCATAGTCGTGGGCGGCGGGATCGGCGAGCCAGGCGACGATCATCGGGCTCAGCAAGACCAGCGCCGCCAGCGCGCCGAACGAGGCCGCCATGATCGTCTCGCGCCAGCGGAAGGCGCGGGGGCGATCGAGCGCCAGCGCGACGACCTCCGCCGCCAGCATGACGGCGACGCCGAGCGCGGCGAAGGCGTACCACCGCCGCAGCAGGATCATCGCGAAGACGCAGAGGGCGAGCGCCGCGGCCACGCGGCAGACGCGCGCGCCGACGCGCTCGTCATGGCCGGGCGGCAGCGCCAGCAGTCTGACGAGCCGCTCGGCGAGCCGCAGGGCCGCGACGTAGAAGACGAGGCCGCCGATGTCTGGCATGCCGCGCGCGAGAACGGCGAGGCCGGTCGGAAAGGCGGCGAAGGCGGCGGCGGCCGCCAGGGCGAGCGCCGCCGTCGGCGCGCTGTCGCGCCGCAGGCCGGCGCGGCGGGCGAGGTCGCAGGCCAACGTCGCCAGGGCGACCAGCGCCGGCGCGCCATAAAGGACGACGAGCGAGGCCTGGTAGACGAAGCGCGACAAAGGCGCGGTCGCCGCCAGGACGAAGCCGGGAATCAGCGCCGGCGCCCAGGAATAGTCGTCCTGCATCGAGCGGAGAAGGCCGCCGATCATCTCGAACCAGCGGCCGGCGCGCGCGATCGAGGCGATCGTGATCGAGACCTCGCGGTAGCGGATGAAATCGGCGAACATCAGATCGCGCGAGACGGCGATGTAGATTGCTCCGTAGGCGCCGAGCGCCGCGATCGCCAGCGCGGCGACCGTGATCGCCGCCGGGCGCGGCGCAGCCAGGCCGCCCCGGTGGACGAGCCAGGCGGCCGTTGCGCCCGCCAGAACGAGCGCGGCGACCTCGGCGGCGAGGGCGAGCGGGTCGGGGTCTGCCGGCGCCAGCCCGACGCTCAGCGCCGCCAGCGCGACGACGGCGCTGAATCCCGTCGTCCGCGTGTCCGGCAAAACGGCGGCGAGGGCGGCCGCCGCCAGACCGGCGAGCGCGCCGAGCGCGGCCGCGGCGACCGGTTCGGCCGAATGGGCGAGCCGGTCGGCGAGCAGCCAGACCGCAAGGCCGAAGGCGAGGCTCGTCGCCAGCGCGAACGCGCGGCGCGACGCGGCGGCTTGAGCGCCACGCATGGCGAAAGCGGGGGCTGACATCGCTTCCCACCTTGCCGCAGACGCGTTAACGCTTCGCAGCTGGCGGTCAGGACCGCGGCATTCAGGCTCACGCAACGTTTTCGAGCAGGACCTGCGATCGCCGCCGCCTTCGTTCCGGGCATCACGTTGGCGTGACCGGCGTTACAAACAGGCGTTACATCGGCCCGCCGCGGTCGCCCGCATGTTGTGGGTTCACGACATTTTGTTATGAGTAACTGGCGAGGGATGACCGCATAATGCCGGTTGCCAGGGAAACCGAAAGGGGGAGGGGTGGCGTTAATGATGTCCTCCTCCTCGGGTCCGCGCGCGCCATTGACGGCGCGAGTGACGCTGCCGCGTTGCCGCGTCTCGCCCTGGCTCTTCTAGCGTATCTGCTGCTCGACTGCCCAGGCGGACGAACGTCGAGAGAAGAGGCGGGCGCCTTCCTCTGGGAACATGTTGATCGCGGGCGACAGGCGGGAAATCTCCGCCAATTGCTGTTTCGCGTTCGCGCTGCGGAAGTCGCCGCCAACATGCAAATGTTCGCGACGACGGCGGCGGAGATCGTCTTCAGCCCGCGCAACGTGTCGATCGACCTGCGCCGCTTCCAGGCGGCGATCGCCGCGGCCGGCGGCCCGGACGCCGTCGCCGCCTGCGAGGCCTATGGCGGCGATCTCCTCGCCGGACTGACCACCCATGGCGAAGGGCTCGAAGGCTGGCTTGCTCACAAACGCGCCGGCCTGCGCTCCGAATTCCTGACGGCGTTGACGCCCCACGTCGAAAGCCAGGCCAACGGCCCCGTCGAAGACGCGGCGATCGCCGCCGCAAAACGCATCCTCGAGATCGATCCGCGTCAGGAGGTCGCCTATCGCGCGCTGGTCCAGGCCTATCGCGAGCGCGGCGACGCGGCGCGCGCCGAGCACTATCGCCGCCAGCGCGACCAGGCGCGGGAAATCCGCGCCGAGCGGCGGCCGACTTTGGCTGCGATCGTCGTGGGGGAGCGGGCCGACGCGAGGCATGCGCCGGCCGAGGCGGGCCCCCTCCCGACGGCGGACGCCCACCAGCGCCCGAGCGCGCGCAACGACGAGTTGCCGCGGGTGATCGTCTTGCCGCACGCGCCGAGCTACGCTTCGTCGGCGGGACGCGAGCTAGTGGCCGAGCTCGGCGCCGAGATCGCCACGCGTCTGGCGCAGACCCGGTCGCTGACCGTGCTGGCGGTTGAAGCGCGCGACGACCCCGAATCGCAAAACGCGGCCGATTACCTCGTCGAAATCCGCCTCAGCCAGGGGCGCGCCGCCGCAATCCAGCTGCGCCTGCTGACGTTGCCGGAACGCCGGATTCTGTGGGCGACCTCGTTCACCGACAGCGACCAGTATTTCGAGCGCGCGCCGACCCTGCCGAACTCCATCCTGCGCCATGTCGAGGATCGCGAGGTCACGCTGCAGAACGGGACCGAGGGCGAACGGGTCGCCTATCGGGTCACGCTCGAGGCGGAGCGGCTGCTCAACGCCATCGACCTGCCGTCGATCCGGCGCGCGCGCCGCCTGCTGCGGTCGGCGCAGACGGCCGCGCCCGACTTCGTGCCGACCATCGCCGCGCTGGCGCGGTCGCATGTCATGGAATGGCTGGTGCGCGCGCCGTTCGAGNNTGGTGCGGGTCTATCGCCGGCGCCTGGACGACGGCATCGAATGCCTCCACCGCGCGACGAGCCTGTGTCCCGACGACAAAGGCGTGCGCGCCGATCTCGCCGACGCGCTGGTGTTCAACGGCCAGTCGCGCGAAGCGGTCGCCATGCTCGACGACCTGGTGCGCTCCTTCGATCCGGGCGACGACTATATTCGCTGGGTGCTCGCCGGCGCCCATTTCGCCCGCGAGGATTACGAAGCGACGCTGCTGCAGGTGAAGCTGATGGGCAACCCTGCTCCAGCGTTCCGCATCACCGCGGCGGCGCGCGCGCTGATTGGCGACCTCACCGGGGCGCGGCGGGCGATGAAGGCGTCGATGGACTTCAACCCCAGCTTCGATCTGCGCGCATGGCTGGCGATGGCGCCCTGCCGCAACAAGGACTTCATGCAACGTTATACGGAAGGGCTTCGCTTGGCGGGCTTCTGCTGACCGCGGCTTGGCGTCGGTCGGCGTGAGGAGGAGAGAAGCATGAGTAAAGCTGTAGTGCTGCGCACCAAGGATGACGGCCGCTTCTGGCTGGTGACCTTCGACAAGCCGGCTGTGGCCGAGATCTCGTCGAGCGCCGCGGCCGGGCTCGGCGTGCCGGTCGCCGAAGTCGAGACGCTCGCCGCGGCCGCCGAAAGGTCCACGGCCGCGTCGTTCCCGATGCACGTCGTGCAATAACGTGTTCGACGCCGCCTGGCTTCAAGCGGGCGGCGTCGTTTCCCCCTATTTCGACCGAGTCGTCGCGCCGTCCGAGACGCTGGCGGCGATGCGTCCGCGGCTGGCCGAATTCGGCGTGACGCGGCTCGCGCGCCTCACCGGGCTCGACGACATCGGCGTCCCGGTTTGGGCGGCCGTGCGCCCGAACGCGCTGACGCTCGCCGTTTCGCAGGGCAAGGGCGTCGACGACGCCGCCGCCGCCGCCTCGGCGATGATGGAGGCGATCGAGGTCGCCGCCGCCGAGCGGTCCGACCTGCCGCATCTGACCCTGTCGACGCGCGCGATGGCGGCCGCCGGCCGGCGCGTTGCGACATTGCCCGAGTTGCTGCGCCGCGACGCGTCGCCGCCCGCGCCCGACGAGCCGATCGATTGGATCGAGGGCTTCGATCTGATCGACGAGGCGACGGCGTGGGTTCCGCTCGATGCGGTCAGGCTCGGCGAAGAGGCGGCCCGGGCGCGCTACTGGCAATCGACCGACGGCCTCGCCTCGGGCAACGTGCTGTGGGAGGCGGCGTTTCACGGCCTGTGCGAACGCGTCGAGCGCGACGCGCTGGCGCTGTGGGCGCTCGCCGACGACGCCGAAGTCTCCGAACGCTGTCGCAGCCCGTCCGATCTCGGCGATCCGGCGCTCGACGGACTGACCGCCAAGATCGAGGGCGCCGGGCTTCGCCTGCGCCTGTTCGACATTTCGACCGACGTGGCCGTGCCCGTCTGGTTTGCGACGATCTCGCCGCCGCCCGAATCCGATCCGGCGCGCTGGCGCCATTTCGACCTGCAGAGCGGCAGCGGCTGTCACCCCGATCCGGCGCGCGCCGCCATTCGCGCCGTCACCGAGGCGGCCCAGTCGCGGGTCACCGCGATCTCCGGCGCGCGCGACGATTTCGATCCGGACGCCTATCGCGCGTGCGTCGCGCTCGATCTGCTGGCGCTCGTCGGCGCCGAACCGTCGCGCCGCGCGCCGGCTGCGGCGACGGTCGCGCCCGCCGATTATCTTCGCCACATCGCCTCGCGCCTCGCGGCGGTCGGCGTCGGCTCGGCGATCGTCGCGCCGCTCGAGAGCGGCGAGCGGGGCTTCGCCGTCGCCAAGGCGCTGGTTCCCGACCTCGAGACGGTTCCCGGCGCGCGCCGCTTTCCGCTCGGCCGGCGCGCCTTGCTGGCCAAGCTGAAACGGCGATGAAAGTGCTGTTCGCCGGCCCGTCGCTGCACCGCGACATCGTCGACGGCCGCCTGTCTGCGGCGCCCGAGATCGTCTGCCGCGGCCCGGCGGCCCAGGGCGACGTCGCCGCCGCGGTTCTCGACGGCGCGACGGCGATCGGCCTCGTCGACGGCCGCTACGAGGACGTCGCCGCGCCCTGGCACAAGGAGATCCTGTTCGCGCTGAGCGAAGGCGCGGCGGTCTATGGCGGCGGCAGCCTCGGCGCGCTGCGGGCGGCCGAATGCGCGCCATTCGGCATGATCGGCGTCGGCGAGGTCTTCGACCGCTATATGAACGGCGAACTGGTCGACGACAGCGCGGTCGCCCAGCTCCATGCCCCCGCCGAGCTCGGCTATCTGCCGCTGACCGAAGCGCTGGTGAACGTCGAAGCGACCATCGGCCGTCTCTCCGCGCAGAAGCTGATCGACTCCGCCCTCGCCGGCGCGCTGAGGACCGCCGCGCGGGGGCTGTTCTTCAAGCGCCTGACCTACGAGGCGGTGGTCGCGCGCGCCGGCGCGCCGGCCGAGACGCTCGACCTGATCGCCGACCACTACGTCGATCTCAAGCAAGCCGACGCGCGCGCGCTGGTGGCCGCGATGCAGGCGCGCGAGGACATTCGCGACCCCAGGCCGGACTGGCGGCTGGCGCGGCCGACCGCCTGGCGCAAGCAGCTCGAGCGGCTGGTCGAGGCGCGCCGGACGCGCACGCCGTAACGGCGCCGCTACGAACGGTCGCCCCTCAAACCGGCGCCGCTGGAGCCCGCGCGCCTCAGTCGTCCGCCTGGGACGATCCGCCCTTCATCCGCTGGCGCGCCTTGGCCAGTCGCGCGGCCGCGAGCGTCGTTGCGGCGTCGACCACGGTTGCGTATTCGCCGTCGAGGCAGGCGAGCGCGAGGCGGTGGACGAGTTCGGCCGGCCACGTCGCGCCGCTTCGGTCGACGAGCGCGACCGCCCAGCAGGCGTCGGCGACGACGAAGACGCGATAGCCGAGGTCGGCGGCGTGGCGCGCCGTCGCCTCGACCGAATTGTGGGTCAGCACGCCGCACACGACGAGCGTCGTCGCGCCGCGCGCGTCGAGCGTCGCTTCGAGCTTAGTGCCGACGAAGGCGCTGTGGCCGCGCTTGCCGATCACCGCTTCGCCCGGGCCGGGCGCGGCCTCCGGCTTGAAGGCATGGCCCGGCCGGTCGGGACGGTAGGGCGAATCGCGCTCGACCGAGTCGTGGCGGATATGGACGATGGGCAGGCCTTCCTCGCGCCAGGCGGCGATCAGCGCGTCGATCGCGCGCTCGGCGTGCGGATTGTTGCGCGGGCCCCAGCGCGGGTCGTCGATCGCCTGTTGCAGGTCGACCAGGATCAGCGCGGCGTCGCTCGGCAGGCGCATGCTTCTCCCTAGCGCGGCAGCAGCGCCCAATAGTCGAGGTCGAGAACGACGCCGGGTTCGTAGCCGTCGCCCTGGCGCAGCGGGAAATCGCCGCACGGGCGGTTCTTGGTCGCGATCGTGCGCAACCGCAGCGCGCCGACGTCGACCCGGCCGGGCAGGGCCGCCGCCTCCAGCACCTCGCTCCAGGCGAAGACCGTGTCGCCAGCGAACAGCGGCGCGACATGGCGACCGCCGTTGATCGCCGCGACATGGAAGGCGTTGGCGAGCCCGTTGAACGACAGCGCGCGGGCGAGCGAGATGACATGCCCGCCGTAGATCAGCCGTTTGCCGAAGCGGCCTTGGCTCTCGCTGAACAGATTGAAGTGCACCTTGGCGGTGTTCTGGTAGAGACGCGTCGCGATCTGGTGCTCGGCCTCCTCGACGGCGACGCCGTCGACGTGGTCGATGCGCTCGCCGCTGGCGTAGTCGCTCCAGCGATAGGGCGAGCCGGAAAGCGTGAAGTCGTAGGCGGCGGCGTCGATCGTCGGGCAGCCGGCGCCGAGCGCGTCCGGCGCGACGGCGTCGGGCAGGTCGGGGACATGCGCCGCCGGGGCCGGAGCGGCCGCGTCGCGCTTGCGCACCATCACCCAGCGCACGTAGTCGAGCGCGAGCCGTCCCGCCTGATTGAAGCCCTGCGAGCGCACGTAGACGACGCCGGTCTGGCGGTTCGAATTCTCCTTGAGGCCGATGACCTCGGAAGTCGCCCTCAGCGTGTCGCCGGGATAGACCGGCGCGAGGAAGCGGCAGGCGGCGTAGCCGAGATTGGCGACGGCGTTGAGCGATATGTCGGGCACCGTCTTGCCGAACACGACGTGGAAGGCGAGCAGGTCGTCGACCGGCGCTTCGGGATAGCCGATCGCGCGGGCGAAGGTCTCGGCGCTCTGGACGGCGAAGCGCGAGCCATAGAGCGCGCCGTAGAGCGAGACGTCGCCCGCCGTGATCGTCCTCGGCGTGGCATGGACGAGCGTCTCGCCGAGACGGAAGTCCTCGAAAAAACGGCCCGTGACGGTCTTGGGGCGCTCGAGACCCATGGCGCTCAGAACGAAGGCTGAATGAGCTTGGCGAGATAGAGCTGGATGAGAACAATGATGAAGAACAGGATCACCGGCGAGATGTCGACGCCGCCGGTGCGCGGAAGCAGCCGACGGATGGGCCTCAGGGCCGGCTCGGTGACGCCGACCAGCGTCGTCCAGATCGCCCTGACGAACTCGTGCCGGACGTTGACGACGTTGAACGCGATCAGCCACGACATGACGGCGGTGACGACAATCACCCATTTGTAGAGTTCCAGCACGTCGTAGAGGACGACCAGGATCGGTTGCACGAGTTCCACGGACATTCCTTCCCGGCCGGGTCGCCATTCCTGGCCGCGGCCTGCCAAAACCCTGTCGCCAACGTCCCTCGTTGACACGCGCGGGGCGCGCACGTAAAGAGCCGCGCGGACGGGGCTGTAGCTCAGATGGGAGAGCGCTGCAATCGCACTGCAGAGGTCAGGGGTTCGATTCCCCTCAGCTCCACCAGCCAGTCCGCATG
>PLRT01000270.1 GCA_003164915.1 Hyphomicrobiales bacterium
CGACCGCCGGCCGGTCGAGCGCCGCGGCGGCGTCGACAAGCCGCAGCGCCTCGGCGAAGACCAGCCGGCCGGCGCGGCGGACGCGCCAGCGATCGAACAGCCGCGCCGCGACGTCGGTCTCGCCCGACGCGAGGCGGCCGAACACCACCGACTCGAAGATCGTCAGCGACGCGTCGCCGGCGACTTCGGCGTCAAACCGCCGCTCGAGCGCCGCCTGGTTGAACAACAGCGTTTCCTGCGGCGCCCAGACCAGCGCGCCGCCGGGTTCGACGACCAGCCGCGTCTCGACCCGCACCGGTTCGCCCTCGCTGCGGTAGATCTTCTCCGCCGCCTGGGTGGTGACGAGCGCGCGCGCCCGCGGACCGACCGCGACCTCGATCGTCGCGCGGTCGCCGCCCGCCATGCCGCCGCCGGTGTTGACCAGCACCGCCTCGCATTCCGCGTCGGAGCGCGGAAAGCGCAGCCTCAGGCCGCCGGTTTCGTAGACGCGCTCGGCCTCGCTGCGGGCGCCGGCGCGGGCGAAGCGGACGCGCGCCTCGCCGCGCGCGCGCTGGCGCGCGGCGCCGTCGACGGCGAGGCGGAGCGAAATGGCGTCGTTCATCGGGTTCGTCAAGCCAGGGTCCGGCGGCGACAAGGCCCAATCGGCGCGCGACCGTCAAGGCGCCGCGCGCTCCGGCGGCCCGGCGCGGCGCCTTGACAGTCAGCGCGGAGCGATCGGCGGCGCGATCGGATCGGCGACGCGGTAGAGGTCGACGGCGGCGACTTCGACTCCGCCGAGCTTGCGCGGCAGGCGTTCGAGCCATTCGACAGTGCGAAAGCGGCTTCTGAGCAGGTCGGGATAATCGGCGCCGACATAGGCGACGGCGATCCCGGGGGCGTCGAACAGGTTCGGCGCCGGCGGCGGCTGGAAGCGCCACCGCGCCGCCTCCTCCGACTGCAGCACCGGCGTTGCGCCGTCGCCGTAATAGGTCAGCAGCGAGACCGCGGCATAGTCGCGCGCCAGAACGAAGGCGGCGCCCTCGGCGCGCGCTTCGGCGTCGACCGAGCCGGCGAGTTCCCGCCAGCCGCCGAAACGCGCCAAGGGGTCTTTGGCGCCCAGCGTCGGCCACAGGGTCGCGGCGTGCAGATAGACTGCCGCGATCGCCGCCGCGCCGACAGCGACGCCGACCCACGCCGCGCGCCGCGTCCACAACGGGCCGCGCGCCGCCGCCTCGCCCACCACGACCGCGATCAACGGATAGAGCGGTCCCGCCCAGTTGCCCTCGACGCGGTCGTGGAGGGCGTGGAATGCGAAATAGAGCGTCATAGGGGCGCCGAACAGCACCGGCAGCCGCATCGCTTCCAACGCGGGACCGCCGCCGCGGCGAAACGCCGGTCGGAGCGCCGCAAGCGCGATGACAAAGAAAAAGGGGTTGGCGAGGCCGGCCAACGCGACGACGCCCTCGAGAAGATAGCTGGGGGCAAAGCGATGCGCCGGCACGCGCGAGAGCTGCCGGCCGAAAGTCAACCAGTCGTGCTGCGCGTTCCAGATCAGGAACGGCGCACAGATCGCGAGGGTGAGCGCCGCGGCGGCGTAAGGCGCAGGCGAGCGCAGCCAACGTCGCAGCGACGGCGTCGCGACCACCGCCAGGGCGACGCCGGCGGCGAAAAAAGCCGCGTCGATCTTCGCCAGCGCGGCGAGCCCAAGCGCTGCGCCGATCAGCGCCCAGCCGACGCCGCGGCCACGCCAAACCTCGACCAGGCCGCAGAAAGCGAGGGTGACGAACGCCACCAGCGGCGGATCGGGCGTCGCCAGGACGGCGCCGGCGACCAGCGGCATCGTCAGCCAGACGCAGGCGGCGAATGCGCCCGCTCGCGCCGAACCGTAGAGCCGCGCTCCCGTCATCCCGACCAACGCCGGCATCGCCGCGAACACGATCACGCCGAGGGCGCGAACGCCGAATTCGTCGGGACCGAACAGCGCCGTGGAGGCGCGAATCCAAGCCGCGATCATCGGCGGATGGTCGTAGTAGCCCCAGACGAGATGGCGAGACCAAAGGACGTAATAGGCTTCGTCGAAGGTCAGTTCGACGTGGCCGATCAGCGCCAGTTCTCCCGCCAAGGCGGCAAGCGTCAGCCCAGCGGCGACCGCAATAAGCCGCCCGGCGTCTCGGTCGCTCATTACCCCCAGCACCTGTTGCGCGGCGTCCTCCCGCCGCACCGCCCCGCCATCGCCGCGATTGGCGGGGCGCACAATCGCCTCGGTGACAGCCAAACGCAAGGCGCAGCCCGGGATTCGTCAGACCAAAGCCCAATTGCGCGCCAATTTTGCTGCAACACTGTTGCCCCAATCGCACAGTTCGCGGCGCCCCAGCGTCGTATAAAGAGCGGGGCTGGCGGGGCTGACGGATTGAACGGAATGGCTCAGTTTTCAGACGCGTCGAAGGGCGACGCTGCGGCTGACGCGGCCCAGTTGCTGTCGCGCATCGGTTATGCGGCTCTCGCGCTGGCCACCCCCAGCGCCGCGACGCTGTCGTCGCGCGCGATGTTCGTCCTGTTTCCAGTCGGCGTCGCTCTGCTGCTGGTCGCCGCGACCCTCGATCCGGTCGCCGGCGTTGGTCCGCGGCTTCGCGCCGTCGTCGGCTCGCCTACCGTCTGGGCGGCGACGGCGCTCTTCGCCTGGGCGGCGCTGTCGCTGCTTTGGTCCCCCTTCCCGGTGCCGGGCGCGCAGCGACTGCTCAAGATCGCGATGACCGCGCTGGCTGCGACGGCGGTGGTCGCCACCGGCCGCGATCACATGCGCGCGACCGACCTCTATCTCTTCCCGATCGGCGTGCTGCTGCTGATGGCGACGATTTTCCTGATGTGGCTCGCCAAGCAGCGAGGCCTGCAAGCCGACGGCGGAAGCATCGACGCGGGCGGGATCGCGTTGGTGATGCTGATCTTTCCGGCGATGGGCGGCCTGGCGGCGCGCGGCCGCAATGGCTACGCACGGACGCTGATGCTGCTCGGCCTCGTCTATGTCTTCGCTATCGGCTCGGGTCCAATCACGATTGCGCTGCTCGCCGGCGTCGCCGTGCTGTCCTTCGCCGTGTCCGACCAGGAGCGGACGATGCGCGACGTCGGCCGGGCGGCGGTGGCGCTGATCCTCTGTGCGCCGATCCTGCTCGCGCTGTCGCCTGAACTGGCGCGGCTGATCTTCCGGGCCAAGCTCGCCAGCCTCGGCGGACCTTCTCCGGCGATCGCCGCGGCCGCAAGCCTCGTGCTGCACGACCTGCCGCGGCTGGTCACCGGGCATGGCGTCGACACGGTGGTGCGCGGAGTCGAGGCCGGCCTGTTGCCGACGATGACGCCGCGCGTCGCGCTGTTCGAGGTGTGGTATGAGCTTGGCGTGATCGGCGCCCTCGCCGCCTCAGCGGGCGCGTGGTTCGGCTTCCGCGCCATCGGCCGGGCAGCGCCGCGGCTCGCGCCCTACCTCGCCGCGACGCTCGCCGTCGACCTGACGCTCGGCTTCCTGTCGGAGGGACTCGCGCAGATGACGTGGATCACGCTGTTGGCGATCGGCGGCATTGCCCTGAGCGCCGCAGCGCGCAGCCAATATCGCACGACGCGGCCGAGCGCCGCCAATCTCGCGCGGCTCTAAAGCGAAGTCCTCAACTCAAGCCAGCGACCGCAGCGCCCCGAGGCCGAACTGGGCGGCGAAGAAGCTGCAATAGGCCCCCTCGCGGGCGACGAGTTCCTTGTGCGACCCCGATTCGATCGCCCGGCCCTTCTCGATCACGTAGATGCGGTCGGCGCCGACGATCGTCTGCAGGCGATGGGCGACGACCATGGTCGTGCGGCCCATCCGCAACGCGTCGAGCGCCGTCTGCACCTCGCGTTCGCTTTCCGAATCGAGCGCCGCGGTCGGCTCGTCGAGCAGCAGGATCGGCGCATTCTTGAGGATCGCACGGGCGATGGCGATGCGCTGGCGCTGTCCGCCCGACAATTGCGTCCCCTGCTCGCCGACGCTGGCGTCGTAGCCCTCGGCGAAACTCATGATGAAGTCGTGGGCGTTGGCTCGCCGCGCCGCCTCGACGATCTCGTCCTCCGACGCGCCGATGCGGCCGAGCGCGATGTTGTCGCGGATCGTGCCGCGGAACAGGAACACGTCCTGCGAGACGAAGGCGATCCTGGCGCGCAGCGAGGCGAGATCGACGGCCGCGACGTCCTGGCTGTCGATCGTCGCCCGACCGCCGCTCAGGACGAAGAAACGCTGAATGACGCCCAGGATGGTCGACTTGCCGCCGCCCGAGGGGCCGACGAGCGCCGTCGTCTGGTTGGGCTCGGCGACGAGGTCGACGCCGTCGAGCACGTCCTCACCCTGACGATAGGCGAAGCGGGCGCGCTCGAGGGTAATTCGCCCTTCGGTCACCTGCAGCGGCGGCGCGCCCATGGACGGCGCGTCGTCGAGCGGCGCATCGAGCACCTCGTAGATCAAGCGCGCGCCGACCATGCCGTTTTGCAGGTTGACCGAGAACGCCGAAAGTCGCTTCGCCGGCTCATAGGCAAGCAGCAGCGCGCCGAGGAAGGAGACGAATGAGCCGACGTCGGCGTGCTGCACGCTGACCCGCCACGAGCCGTAGTAGACGGCGAAGCCGATGGCGAGGCCGGCGAGCGTGTCGGCGAGCAAGGCGGTCAGGCCGTTGCCGGCGGCAATGCGATTGGCCGAGCCCTCGACCGTGCGCACCGAGCGCGCCATCCGCTCGCGCATCTCGGCCTCGAGATTGAACGCCTTGATGATGCGCGCGCCGAGCACGGTCTCGCTCATTGTCTGCATGATCTGGGTCGAACCTTGGAAAGAGCGCTTGGCGAAGCGCTTCACCTTGGTGATGATCCTGCGGATGAAGAAAACGAGAATCGGCAGCGCGCAGATCGCGCCGGCGGCGACGAGCGGGTCTTGATAGATCATCACCGCGGCGAGGCCGACGATGCTGAGAAGGTCGCGCGCGCCGCTCTGGACGACGAGCTGCAGCGAGTCGCGTACGCCATTGGCGGCGATCACCAGTCGGGCGACGAATTCGCTCGAATGGCGGTCCTGGAAGAACATCAGGTTCTGATTGAGCAGACGGTCGAACACGCGTCGCTGCGCCGTGGCGACGATGCGGTTGCCGATGCGCGACAGCGTCAGCATCGAGCCGAAGGTGGCGGCGCCGCGCAGCACGAAAAGCGCGACAACCTCGAACGCCATCGCCCGCATCTGGCCGAATTTCTCGGCCGCGACCATGCCGTTGAGCACCGGCTTCAGCATCGCCGCCACAGCGGTGACGGAGAGCGCAACCAGGGCGAGCAACAACGCGCTCAAAAGGTAGCCGCGGATGTGGTCGCGGCCGAAATCACGGATCAGCCGTCCGAGCATGCGGAACGCGCCGATTTGGTCCTCAGGTGGCGTCCGGTCGAGCATCGCGCGTAGCTACCCTGGCCGGGCCGAAAGGGAAAGGCGAATCCGCCAACCCGCTCGCGCCAGCCGGCGCGCGGGTCCCAGCTTGTCGTGATCGCGACGCCGGAATCGGGACGGCAGCCAGCTCAGCGGCGCGCCGCTCCAGGCGGACGGATCGTCCGCGGCCGCTTGTACTCGACCACGACCGCGCGATTGCGGCCCGCCACCAACGTCGAGCGGCCGCGCGAGAGATGGGCCTGCTTGGCGGCCAGCGCCTTGACCTCTTCGACCGGCGCGCCGATCAGCGACGCCGCGATCTCGACGCGCTGCGCGAGATCGTCGGTCATGCTCTCGGCGGCGATCAACGCCTCCTCAATCGTCGGCGGATCCTTGCGGACGCGCCGCGCGCCCCATTTGGTGTGCCAGGTCGAGTCCATTCCGCCCTCGCAGCCGGCGCATGTCTGCGCCGTCGCCAATTCAACGGCCGAAAAACCACAGTATTCCGGGAACAGATAACAGAGATGCTGCAGTGCAGCAACGCAAAAGCGCACCCGCCACGGCAATATCGTCGCGGCGTGGCCGGGGCGCCACTGCGGCCGAATGTCCTGCGGCGCTCGCTGCGACCATGGAGCGGCCCGTTGATTGCATGTAATAAATCGCCGCTGTCGCCAATTTTGCCGGAGAGACGCCGATGACTGCTGACCGCGCGCTCGGGACTGACGGCGGCGTCGGACCCTTCTCCGCTTTCGCAGCCGAACTCGTCCGCCATGACGGCCGGCGCGTGGCGATCGACGCGCTCTATCGCGCCCCCGAAACCGAGGTCGTGCCGGGGCTCGTCGCCGCTGCCGAGTTGCCGCAAGCGATCGTCGAGCACGCGGGCGCTTTGGCGCGCCGGCTGGTGACCAACCTGCGCGACAAGCCTCAGCCCGGCCTGGTGCAGGGGCTGATGCGCGAATACGACCTTTCCAGTCAGGAAGGCGTCGCGCTGATGTGCATGGCCGAAGCGCTGCTGCGCATTCCCGACGCCGCAACCCGCGACGCGCTGATCGCCGACAAAATCGGCGGCAGCGAATGGCGCTCCCATGTCGGCCAGTCGCCGTCGCCGTTCGTCAACGCGGCCACCTGGGGTCTGCTGATCACCGGACAACTCGTCTCGGCGGTCGACGAGACTGGGCTCGCTGCGGCGCTGACCCGGCTTATCGCTCGCTCCGGCGCGCCGATCATCCGCGCCAGCGTCGACACGGCGATGCGAGTGATGGGCGAACAATTCGTCTGCGGCCAGACGATCGGCGCGGCGGTCGCCCACGCCAAGCCGTTCGAAGCGCGCGGCTTCCGCTATTCCTACGACATGCTCGGCGAAGCCGCGACGACCGCCGAAGACGCCGAACGCTATCTCGCCGCTTACGAAACGGCGCTGAAGGCGATCGGCGCGGCTTCGGCTGGGCGCGGCGTCTACGAGGGACCCGGACTATCGGTGAAACTTTCCGCGCTGCATCCGCGTTACGTGCGCAGCCAGCGCCGCCGCGCCTTCGAAGAGCTCTATCCGCGACTGAAGCGCCTGCTCGTCCTCGCCCGCCAATACGACGTCGGCGTCAATATCGACGCCGAGGAATCCGAACGGTTGGACCTCTCGCTCGACCTGCTCGAGGCCTTGTGCCGCGATCCCGCCATGGAAGGCTGGAACGGCGTCGGCTTCGTCGTCCAAGCCTATCAGAAGCGCGCCGTCGCGGTGATCGACTGGATCGTCGAGCTCGCACGCGCGACGCGGCGGCGCATCATGCTGCGGCTGGTCAAGGGCGCCTACTGGGACAGCGAGATCAAGCGCACGCAGGTCGAGGGGCTCGAGGGCTTCGCTGTATTCACCCGCAAAATCCACACCGACGTCTCCTACATCGCCTGCGCCAAGCGACTGCTCGACGCGCCGGACGCGGTCTTCCCTCAATTCGCCACCCACAACGCGCTGACGCTGGCGACGATCCACGCCATGGCCGGCGTGAATTTCTACGCCGGCCAGTATGAGTTCCAGTGCCTGCACGGGATGGGCGAACCTCTTTACAACCAGATTGTCGGCGCAGGCCGCGACGCGCGGCCGTGCCGAGTCTACGCGCCGGTCGGCTCGCACGAGACGCTGCTCGCGTACCTCGTGCGCCGTTTGCTCGAGAACGGCGCCAACACCTCGTTCGTCAATCAGATCGCCGACGCGTCGGTGTCGGTCGACCAACTGATCGCAGACCCGGTCGCGGCGGCCAAGGCGATCGCCCCGGTCGGCGCGCCGCACCCGAAGATTGCGCTGCCGCGCGACATCTATGCGCCGGCGCGGGCGAATTCCGCCGGCCTCGACCTCAGCAACGAGGCGCGGCTCGCCGCGCTGCGAGAATGGCTCGCCAGGAGCGCGCAAACCGAATGGCGCGCCGGCGGCGCGGCCGGCAAGGCGCGGCCGGTCGTCAACCCGGCCGATGCCGCCGACGTCGTCGGCCACGTCGTCGACGCTGGACGGGAAGACGTCGAACGCGCATTCGCCGCGGCGGCGAAGGGCGGCCCGGCCTGGGCGGCGCGCGCACCCGCCGAACGCGCGGCGATCCTGGCCGTCGCTGCGGCGCGCTATCAGGATAAAGCCGGCGAGCTCGCCGGGCTCATCTGCCGCGAAGCTGGCAAGACGCTGCCCAATGCGCTGGGCGACGTGCGCGAGGCGATCGACTTCCTGCGCTACTACGGCGCTTGCGTCGACGGCGGCGATTTCGTCGCCGCGACCCACCCGCCGCTCGGAACCGTGGTTTGCATCAGCCCGTGGAACTTCCCGATCGCCATCTTCACCGGCCAGATCGCCGCCGCGCTCGCCGCCGGCAACGCAGTCGTCGCCAAGCCGGCTGAGGAGACGCCGCTCGTCGCCGCCGCCGCTGCGCGTCTGATGTACGAAGCGGGCGTGCCCGAAGACGCGTTGACGCTGCTCGCCGGCGACGGCGCGGTCGGCGCCATGCTGACCGCGCATGTCGACGTCGGCGGCGTGATGTTCACCGGCTCGACCGAGGTCGCCAAGCTGATCGCCGCGACGCTCGCCGGCCGGCTGCGCCCCGACGGCGCGCCGATCCCGCTGATCGCCGAGACCGGCGGGCAGAATGCGCTGATCGTCGATTCCTCGGCGCTGCCCGAGCAGGTGATCGCCGATGCGCTCGCTTCGGCGTTCGATTCGGCCGGCCAGCGCTGTTCGGCGTTGCGCGTGCTGTGCCTGCAGGACGACGTCGCCGACCGCATGCTCGAAATGGTCAAGGCGGCGATGGCCGAACTCGGAGTCGGTCCGCCCGACCGTCTCGCCGCCGATGTCGGGCCGGTGATCAGCGCCGAAGCGCGCGACAAGATCCTCGCTCATGTCGAGGCTATGCGCGCGCGCGGTTTCGCCGTCACCGCGGCGCCGCTCAGCGAGGCGTGTGCGCGCGGCTTCTTCGTCGCGCCGACGCTGATCGAGATCGGCTCGGTCGCCGATCTCGGCCGCGAGGTGTTCGGCCCGGTGCTGCATGTGCTGCGCTTCAAGCGCGAGGCGCTGCCGGCGCTGATCGACGCGCTCAACGCGACCGGCTACGCGCTGACCGGGGGCGTCCATTCGCGCATCGACACGACGATCGAACTCGTCGCCAAGCGCATCGCCGCCGGCAATGTCTACGTCAACCGCAACATCATCGGCGCGACCGTCGGCGTCCAGCCGTTCGGCGGCCACGGCCTTTCGGGCACCGGACCGAAGGCGGGCGGGCCGCTCTATCTCAAGCGGCTGCTCGCGCGCGCCGCCGCCGACTGGCCGAAGCTGCCGACAGGGACGCCGAGTGCAGCGGCGAAGGCTTTCGCCAGCTTCGCCGTCAGGCGCGGCGACGCGACGTTGGCGGCCTTGTGTGCGGAGATCGTCGGCGAGAGCCGGCTCGGCGTCAGCCTCGAGCTGCCGGGCCCGGTCGGCGAGAAGAACATCTACGCGCTCGAGCCGCGCGGCGCCGTGCTGTGCGACGCGGCCGACGAGCCCTCGCTGATCGCCCAGTCCGCCTGCGCTCTGGCGACCGGCAATCGCGCGCTGCTCGCTGGCGCGGCGGCCCCGGCGCTGATCGCGGCGCTGCCGGAACCGTTGCGCGAGCGTGTCGCCGTCGCCGCGCTCTCCGACCGGATCGACGCGGTTCTGACCGACCGCGATGGCGTGGCGCTGGTCGCCTTCATGAGCGACATCGCGCGGCGCGACGGGCCGATCGCCTCCGTCTTCCGCGTCTCGGCGGCGGGCCTCGAGCGCGGCGACCCGCCACCGCTCGACTTCCTGCTCAACGAGCGCTCCGTCTGCATCAACACCACCGCCGCCGGCGGCAACGCGAGCCTGATGACAATCGGGTAAGTTGCGCTCCCTCTCCCACTTGCGTTTGCGAATTCGCAGATCTTCGAAGCCTGCGGCCAATCGCCCAGCCCCTCACCCTGCCTCTCCCCGCTGAGGCGCGGGGAGAGGAGAAGAGCCGGCGCCGCGCACCCCTCTCCCCGCCAAGCGGGGAGAGGCAGGGTGAGGGGCTTGGGTGAGTTTTCTCCCGCAAGCGGGAGAAGGGAATCGCGAGCGCCAACCTAGATCCAACCCGCCAGCTCCCGTCTCACCACCGTCTCGATGACGCGCATGCCGTCGGGGCCGTCGTTGAGGCAGGGCAGTGCGGCGAAGCGCTCGCCGCCGCCGGCCGTGAAGTAGCCGGCGTTCTCGACCCCGATCTCTTCCAGCGTCTCCAGGCAGTCGGCGGCGAAGCCCGGCGTCAGCACGGCGAGGCGCTTGACGCCTTGACTGGCCAGCGCCTTGACCGTCTCGGCGGTGTAGGGCTGCAGCCATTCGGCGCGGCCGAAGCGCGACTGGAAAGTCATGCGCAGCTTGTCTTCGGAGACGCCGAGCGCGTTGCGCAACAGCCGTGTCGTCTTGGCGCAATGGCAGTAATAGGGATCGCCCTGGTCGAAATAGGCGCGCGGAATGCCGTGGAACGACGCCAGCACGATCTCGGGCTCGAAGTCGAGCGCGGCGAGCGAGGCGCGGGTCGAACGCGCCAGCGCTTCGATATAGGCGGGATCGTCGTACCAGGGCGGAGCGACGCGCAAGCTCGGCTGCCAGCGCATCGCCTGCAGCGCCTCGAACGCCTTGTCGTTAACGGTCGCGGTCGTCGCGGCGCAATATTGCGGATAAAGCGGGACGAGCAGGATGCGGTCGCAGCCCTTCGCCTGCAGCTCGGCGAGGCGTTCGACGATCGGCGGCTGGCCGTAGCGCATCGCCCAGTCGATCTCGATCCGCCCATCGCCGAGCGCCGCGGCCAGCTTCTCGGCCTGCGAGCGGGTGAAGGTCTTGAGCGGGCCCTCGTTGCGCTCGCGGTTCCAGATCGAATCGTAGTCGCGCCCCTTGGCGGCGGGGCGGCGCGGCAGGATGAACAGGTTGAGGATCACGAACCACAGCCAGCGCGGCGCCTCGATCACCCGCCGATCCGACAGGAACTCGGCGAGGTAGCGCCGCATCGACCAATAGTCGGTCGCCTCCGGCGTGCCGAGATTGACCAGCAGCACGCCGACGCGGCCGCTGAGGACCGGCGGATGATGGGCCGGGCGAAATGCGGCGGAGGGGCTGGTCGCGTCCATCGCCGCTTTGTCGGCGGGCTGGGAGGCGGCGTCAAGGCGAGCGAGCCACGGCGACCGGGCGCGGATCAGGCGCGCCGCCTGTAGGCCCGAGCGGCGATCACGCCGCTTTCGGTCACGCTCGCCCTCGACAAGCAGCCGCGCTCACCGAGCGCGGCCACATGTTGCGGCTGCAAATCGCTGTCAGGCCGCCGGCGTGAAGTTGGTCGCCACGCCGTTGATGCAGTAGCGCAGGCCGGTCGGCGGCGGCCCATCGGGGAAGACGTGGCCGAGATGGGAGCCGCAGCGCGCGCAATGGACCTCGGTGCGCGCCATGCCCCAACTGCGGTCGGTGGTGGTCTCGACCGACCCGGGGACCGGATCGGTGAAGCTGGGCCAGCCGGTGCCGCTCTCGAACTTGGTCTTGCCCTCGAACAAGGGCTGGCCGCAACCGGCGCAGGCGAACGCGCCCGGGCGCTTCTCGTGCAGTAGCGCGCAACTGCCCGGCCGCTCGGTCGCGTGCTCGCGCATGATCGCATACTGCTCGGGCGTCAGCATCGCCCGCCACTCGGCTTCGGTGTGGGTAACCGGATACGTCTTGGCGTCCATCGGCGGGTCTCCTGATCGTTTGGCCCCTTACCCCCCTTGTGGAGGAAAGGGATTCGCCCCTCAAATCGCGCCGGACCTCGGTCTTGTTACGACGCCGGAGAGAGGAACGGGGCCCTCCGCCAGCGGCGCGACCCTGCCGCCCTGGGCGACGAGCGCGAGATGGGCTAGCGCCAGCTTGGCCGCGAGCGAGCGCGTCGCCGAGGCGGACGAGAACGCGGGCGTGGAGTCCGAGAAACGGCATCGCTTCGCGGCCCCGGCGACAGTCGAGTCACGTTGCTTTTAGACGAAGCGCCTCGCAAAATCACCGACGATGACGCCGCCCGCCTCGCCGAACCCGACCCGACGCGCTCGACTGCGCGAGGCGCGGCCGCTGATTGTCGCCCTCGCCGTCTTTCTCGCCGTCTACCTTGCCTTCGCCTACGCGCTCGCGCCGGCCTATTGGCGCCACTCCGAGCACCAGCCGGCGCTCGCCGAAATGGCGATGACGACGACGACCGCGCTCGGTCTGCCCGGCGACGCTCTCAACGTCGGACTCGAAGGCAGCCGCGACGAGGTCCTCTGCGCGATGCGCGCCGCCGGCTGGCGGCCGGCCGATCCGATCACCTGGCGCTCGAGCCTGCACATCGCCTCAAGCGTGCTGCTCAGCCGCGCCTACCCGAGCGCGCCGGTCAGCGACCTCTATTTCGACGGCCGCCGCCAGGACCTCGCCTTCGAGAAGGCAGCGGGGATCAGCCCGCGCGAGCGTCACCACGTGCGCTTCTGGCTGGCGCTGGACAACGGGCAATCCGGCCGGCCGCTGTGGCTTGGCTCGGCGACCTTCGACCGCAACGTCGGCGTCAGCCGTTACACCGGCCAGGTCACGCATCACATCGCGCCCGACATCGACGCCGAGCGCGACCTCCTGACCCACGACCTCGCCGCAGCCGGCGTGGTCGCCGACGCCTATTGGGTGAGCGGCGTCGGTCCGACCCTTTTCGCCCGCAACGGCGGCGGCGATCCCTATTTCACCGACGGCGAGATCGCGGTTTCGCGGCTGTCGCCCGGCTGCCGAGCGACCAGCGCCGCGCCGCCGACGCTCCCCCCGCCGCCCGCCATCGCCGCCAAGAACGCGCTGTTCGGCTGGCTCGAGACCCTGTGGCGGCGGCTGTAACCTCGGGTCGGTTCCGCTGGCGCAGCGAAGGGGCGTCAGCCGTCCGATGTAACGCTGATTGTTAAAGCCGGTTGATTGACGACAATCGCCGCGCTCGGGGCTGCGCTATCAATTCCACCAAGAGTCGGCGCTCGCGGCGCCGACGATTGCTGGGAGGGATTCGATGGCGACTGTGCTTTCTCTGGCGAGCGTCGGGATCGGCGATATGGAGCTGTTCATGCCCTCGCCNNGCGAGCTGGCGTACATGCAGCCGGTCGCCTTCGAGACCGCGCTCGCCTGGGCCGAGGCGCACGCGCCGACCCGCAGCGTCGAGCGCATCCACACCCGCCACGCCAAGCCCGAGCCGAAGCCGGTCCCGGCGCCCAAGCCCCGGTCGGCGCGCAAAGCGGCGGCCAAGCGCAAGGCCACGCCAAAGAAGGCGGCGACCCGGAAGGCCCCGGCCCGCAAGCCCACCCGCAAGCCGCCGGCCAAGCGCCGCGCGGCTCGGAAGGCCAAACGCTGATTCTTCAGGCGTCGGGCCAGGGGAAGAGGAACGCGTGCGGCGTCGCGTGATAGCGCGCCGAACGGCGCGGCTGCCCGCGCGGCTGGTCGAGCGGCCATTCGCGCGCCGGCTCGCGCACGACGGCGCGGCGATAGAATCGCCACGTCGCGTGTCCGAGGATCGGCAGCACGATCGCCAGGCCGGCGAACAGCGGCAGCGAGCCGATCGCGAGCAGCGCAGCGACGATCAGACCCCATAGCGCCACCGGCAGCGGATTGTCGCGCGTGCAACGCAGCGACGTTGCGACCGCCGCCACCAGGCCGACGTCGCGATCGAGCAGCAGCGGAAACGAAACGACGCTGAGGCAGAGCGCCAAGGCGGCGAAGCAGAAGCCGACGCCGCCGCCGCCGAGGATCAACGTCCAACCGCGCCCGGTCGTCAGCACGTCGCCGAAAAACGCGGCGGCCGATGAGGGCGCGTCGGGCCCATAGAGCCAGACATAGATCCCTTGGGCGGCGACGATCCACCAGGCGAAGACGATGAACAGCGTCAGCCCGAGCGCGGCGAGCGACGGCAGCGACGGCGAGCGCAGCACGGCGAAAACGTCGCGCCAGTCGACCGGCCGGCCGGCCTCGCGCCGCCGGCTCATCTCGTAGAGGCCCACGGCGAGAAACGGCCCTGCCAACGCGAAGCCGGCGGCGAAGGGGAAGACGAGCTGCAGCGCGTTGGCGAACGATCCCATCGAGGCGATCGCGATCCCGCCGAGCGCGTAGATCGCTCCGAGAAACGCGACATGCGAGGGCATGGCGCGGAAGTCGTCGAACCCTTCCTTCAGGGCGGCGAAACAATCGCGGACGTCGAGCGTGCGCAGCACGGGGCGCGCTACGAGCGCGTCGCGACCGGAGTAGACGTGGAAATCGGAGAGCATGGTCATGGCCGGCGTTCCCTCCTGACGAACGGCCCCGCCCGGCCTTGTCGGGCGAATCCGCTGGCGTTGTCAGGCTGGCGGGCGCGCGCGGCGTTTTTTGGGCGTGGCGGAGGCGGCGGCGCGGCCGAGGTCCGCGCGCTCAGTCGGGGAACACGACCGTCTTGGCGCCGTTGATGAGCACGCGGTCTTGCAGATGATAGGCGAGCGCGCGGGCGAGCACCCGCCGCTCGATGTCACGGCCTTTGCGCGCGAGATCGTCGGGCGTGTCGGCGTGGGTGATGCGCTCGACCGCCTGCTCGATGATCGGCCCTTCGTCGAGATCGGCGGTGACGAAATGGGCGGAGGCGCCAATCAGCTTGACCCCGCGCTTGTGCGCCTGGTGGTAGGGCTTCGCCCCCTTGAATCCGGGCAGGAACGAGTGATGGATGTTGATGCAACGCCCCGTCAGCTTGGCGACCAGACCGTCGGAAAGCACCTGCATGTAACGCGCGAGCACGACGACGTCGGCCTCGGCGGCGCGAATCGTCTCCCAGACTTGCGCCTCCTGTTCCATCTTGGTTTCTTTCTCGACCGGCAGGTAGTGGAACGGAATCGCGCCGAAATCGATGTTGTCGTAGAACGCGCGCGGATAATTGGCGATGATCCCGACGACTTCCATCTGCAGCTCGCCGCTGCGCCAGCGGTAGAGCAGATCGGCGAGGCAGTGGTCGAAGCGCGACACCATCAGCACGACGCGCTTATGACGCGACTCTGGCCTCAGCGACCAGGTCATGCCGAAGGTCGTCGCGAGATCGGCGAAGACGCTCCTGAACGCCGCGACGTCGGCCTGTTCGTTCGCGCCGTCGAAATCGACCCGCATGAAGAAATTGCCGGTCTCGAGGTCGTCGAACTGCTGCGCCTCGAGCACGTTGAAGCCGCCCTCGAACAGCGCCGCCGAAACCTTGGCGACGATCCCCGGCCGGTCGGCGCAGGACAGGGTCAGGATATGGCGGACGGCAGGCATGGCGAACTCGGACCGAGACGCCGTGCGCCGGCGCCCGCCGGGGGATAGGCCGCCCCGGCTCACGGCGCAAGGCGGCGGACGACAATTGGTGAACGGGAGGCGCGCGGCGAAACGCCAAGCGGCTTCTCTCCCTGCTTGTGAGAGAGGAGGCAATGCAGCGCTACGGAATCAACTCACCGCTTTGCTTGGCCAGCACAGCCTCGACGGAGGGAAGGATGCCCTCGACAATGCGCTCCACGCCGGCGCGGTTGGGGTGGAGGCCGTCGCTGAGCTGGAGCGCCTGGTCGCCGGCGACGCCTTCGAGAAAGAACGGATAGAGCGTCACGCCGAATTTCTCCGCGAGCGCCGGATAGATCGCGTCGAAGCGGCGCTGGTAATCGACGCCGTAATTCGGCGCGGCGCGCATGCCGGCGAGCAGGATCGCCATATGCGCGTCGCGCGCCTTGGCGAGGATGTGCGACAGCGTCACTTCGGTCGCCGCTGGATCGGCGCCGCGCAGCATGTCGTTGGCGCCGAGTTCGACGATGATTGCATTTGCGTCCTCCGGCACGCTCCAGTCGAAGCGCGCCAGCCCGTCGGCCGCGGTGTCGCCCGAGACGCCGGCGTTGACCACCTCGACGTCCCAACCCTTCGCCTTCAGTTCGCGCGCCAGCACATCGGGAAACGCCTGGCCGGGCGGCAGGCCGTAGCCGGCGGTGAGGCTGTCGCCGAGCGCGACCAGCTTCAACGGCTTCGCCGCCGCCGGCGCGGCGAAAGCCAGCGCCGCAGCGAGCGCCAACGCCCCCGCCTGGACGGCCAAGCGAAAAATCCCATATGAGGCGTCTGCTGGCGAAGGGATTGTCATGGCGAACAGCGAACCCGCGATCGAACTTGCCGACGTCGACCTCAGCCTCGGCGAGGGCGCGGCGAGAGTCCATATCTTGCGGAGCGTCAGCCTGACAATCGCACGTGGCGAAGCGGTCGGCCTCGTCGGCGCCTCCGGCTCGGGCAAATCGACGCTGTTGATGACCATCGCCGGCCTCGAACGGCCAGACCGCGGCGCCGTCATGGTCGACGGAATGCGCATCGACCAGATGGGCGAGGACGCTCTGGCGCGCTTTCGCGGCCAGCGCATCGGCTTCGTCTTCCAGTCGTTCCATCTCATCCCGACGATGACCGCGCTGGAGAACGTCGCCGCGCCGCTCGAACTCGCCGACCGGCGCGACGCCTTCGATCGCGCCGCCGCCGAGCTGGCGCTGGTCGGCCTTTCGGATCGGCAGCGCCACTATCCCGCCCAGCTCTCGGGGGGCGAGCAGCAGCGCGTCGCGCTCGCGCGTGCATTGGCGCCGCGCCCGTCGGTGGTGATCGCCGACGAGCCGACCGGCAATCTCGACGAAGCAACCGGGCGGGCGATCATCGACCTGCTGTTCTCCGAGCGGCAGCGCAGCGGCGCCACCCTCGTGCTGGTCACCCATGATCCTGCGCTCGCCGCGCGCTGCGGCCGCACGTTGCGCATGGCGTCGGGCCGTCTCGAAGCCGCGGCGCCGGCGCCGGCCGGCGCATGAACGCGCCCTTCGATCCGCGCCGCGCCGCGCCGATTGCCGCGCTCGCCCGCTTCGCGCTGCGCGACCTGCGCGGCGGTCTCGCCGGCCTGCGCATCGTCGTCATCTGCGTGGCGCTCGGCGTCGCGGCGATCGTCGGCGTCAATTCGCTCGCGCGGTCGCTCGAAGCGGGCCTGGCGCGCGACGGCCGCGTGCTTCTCGGCGGCGACGCGTCGTTCTCGCTGATGCACCGCGAGCTTGCGCCTGACGAACGCGCGTTTCTCGCCGCACGTGGCGCGGTTTCGACGGTGGCGACGTTCCGCGCCATGGCGCGCAACGCGGCGGGCGACGCGACGCTGGTCGAAGCCAAGGCGGTCGGCGTGAGCTGGCCGGATCTCGGCGCGGCGGTCTTCGATCCGGCGATGACGCCCGCCGAGGCGTTGGCGCCGGACGGCGACGCGTTCGGCGCGGCGGTCGAGCCGGCGCTGATGGATCGGCTCAATCTCCAGCCCGGCGACCGCTTCGACATCGGCGCGGCGCATTTCGTCGTCCGCGCGCGCCTCGTCTCCGAGCCCGACCGGCTGGCGACCGGCGTCGGCCTCGGCCCGCGCGTGCTGATGAGCGAAGGGGCCTTGCGCGCGAGCGGCCTCGTCCAGCCGGGGGCGCTGATCCGCTGGACGACGCGCGTGCGGCTCGGCGAGGCCGAAGCGCGCCCGCCCGACGACGCGGCCGTCGCGGCCTTCGTCGACGCCGCCAAGGCGGCTTTCCCCGAGGCCGGCTGGGAGGCGCGCAGTCGCGCCAACGTCTCGCCCGATTTCGCTCGCGATCTCGACCGCTTCGGCGAGTTCCTGACGCTGGTCGGCCTGGTCGCGCTGGCGGTGGGCGGGGTCGGGGTCGCCAACGCCGCGCAGAGCTTCGTCGAGCGCAAGATCGCGACCCTGGCGATCCTCAAGGCGCTGGGGGCGAGCGGAGGCGCGGCGGTCGCGCTCGCGCTCGCCGAGTTCCTTGGCGTGACGGGTATCGGAATCGTCGCCGGATTGGCGATCGGCGCCGCGGCGCCGTTCCTCGTCGACGCGCTGTTCGCCGCGGCGCTGCCGCTGCCGCTCGCGCCGGCGATCTTCCCGCGCGAGCTCGCCCTCGGCGCGCTCTACGGCCTGTTGACGGCGCTCGCTTTCGCCGTCGCGCCGCTCGGCCGCGCCCATGACGCGCCGGTCGCGCAACTTTTCCGCTCGCAGGTCGAGGCCGTCGCGACGCCGGCGCGCTGGC
>PLRT01000090.1 GCA_003164915.1 Hyphomicrobiales bacterium
GAACAGGTCCTCGCGGAACCGGCCGCGCTTGACCAGATCGATCAGGTCCTGGTTGGTGGCCGAGATCAGCCGGATGTCGACCTTGATCGACCGCCGCGCTCCGACCGGGTCGATCTCGCCGTCCTGCAGCGCGCGCAGGAGCTTCACCTGCGCCTCCATCGGCAGCTCGCCGATTTCGTCGAGGAACAGGGTGCCGCCGTGCGCCTCGACGAACTTGCCGACATGCTTGTCGGTCGCGCCGGTGAACGCGCCTTTCTCGTGGCCGAACAGAATCGATTCGACCAGGTTCTCCGGCAGCGCGCCGCAATTGACGGTGACGAACGGTTTGCCGCGGCGGTCGGACGCGCCCTGGATGGCGCGCGCCATCAGTTCCTTGCCGACGCCCGACTCGCCCTCGATCAGCACAGGAATGTTCGATTTGGCGGAGCGCTCGGCGAGGCGAATGGTGCGCTCCATGCTCTCGACCTTGGTGACGACGTCGCGGAACGTCAGCTCACCGGCGCGCCGGCGCGTCGCGCGCCTCAACTCGTCTTCGAGCGCGTCGACCCGCAGCGCGTTCTTGATCGACACTTGCAACCGCTCGGCCCCGACCGGCTTGACGACGAAATCGTAGGCGCCGGCGCGCATCGCCGAGATCACCGCCTCGATCGAGCCGTGCGCGGTCTGGACGATGGCGGGAATGGCGATTCCGCGCTGGCGCATGCGGGTGAGGACGCCCATGCCGTCGAGATCGGGCATCACCAGATCGAGCACGACGAGATCGATCGGCGGCTGGCCGCTCGCCTCGAGCCGCGTCATTCCCGCCTCGCCCGAATCGGCCGTTTCGACGTCATAGCCGAAGCGCCGGGACATTGCTTCGAGCAAGCGGCGCTGGATCGGATCGTCGTCGACGACGAGAATCAGGGCGGCCATGAGCTTTCCATCAGAGGCGGCCTTCAACCGCCGCGTGTCGCCGGACAGTCGGCCATCGCGGTAAATGTCGTGTTAATGTCGTCCCATTATGACGCGGCCGGCGTCGCTACGATTGATGCCGCGTCGCGGTTCGGCGATAGTGCCGCCGCTTGATGGACGATGAGGCCGATCGCATGACTGACCGCGCGCGCGTTTCCTTCGCCGGCGCATTTGCAGGCGGCGGCGTCGCGCAGGCGGCGGCCTCGGCCGCGGCTGCGACGACGCCGGTCGATCTCGGGCCATTGCCGCAATGGCGCCTCGACGACCTCTACGAGGGCATGGACTCGCCGCGCTTCGTCGCCGATCTCGCGCGCGCGGCCGCGGAATGCAAGCGCTTCGCCGCCGCCTACCAGGGCAAGCTCGCCGCGCTCGCGGAGGCGCCCGACGCCGGCCAGCGTCTTTTCGGCGCGGTCCAAGAATACGAAGCGCTGCAGGACCTGATGGGCCGCATCATCTCCTACGCGTCGCTGCTGCACGCCGGGGACACCAGCGATCCCAAGCGCGCCAAGTTCTTCGGCGACGCGCAGGAGAAGGTGACGGAGCTCGCCGGCGAGCTCTTGTTCTTCGAGCTCGAGCTCAACCGGCTCGACGACGCGCAGCTCGACGCGGCCACGCGCGATTCGCCGCTCGCCCGATATCGCCCCTGGCTCGCCGACATCCGCAAGGAGCGGCCCCACCAGCTCAGCGACGAGCTCGAGCAGGTGTTCCTGGAAAAGTCGATGTCGGGCGCCGCCGCCTGGAACCGGCTGTTCGACGAGACGATCGCTTCGCTGCGTTTCTCCTTCGACGGCGAGGAACTGACGCTCGAGCCGCTGCTCGGCAAGCTGCAGGAGGCCGACAGCCGCGTGCGCGAGGCGGCCGCCGCGGCGCTCGCCAAGACGCTCGGCGGCAATCTTCGGCTCTTTACCCTGATCATGAACGCGCTGATCAAGGACAGGGAGATTTCCGACCGCTGGCGCAAGTTCGCCGATGTCGCGGATTCGCGCCACCTCGCCAATCGCGTCGAGCGCGAGGTGGTCGATGCGCTGGAGGCGGCGGTGACCGACGCCTATCCGCGCCTGTCGCACCGCTATTACGCGTTGAAGGCGCGCTGGTTCGGCAAGCCGCAGCTCGATCATTGGGACCGCAACGCCCCGCTGCCCGACGCGCCGACGCGCGTCTTTCCCTGGCGGGTCGCGCGCGACACGGTGCTCGACGCATACGGCGCGTTCTCGCCGCGCATGGCCGAGGTGGCCCGGCGCTTCTTCGACGAGGGTTGGATCGACGCGCCGCCGCTTCCGGGCAAGGCGCCCGGCGCATTCGCCCATCCCACGACGCCCTCCGCCCACCCTTATGTGCTGGTCAATTATCTCGGCAAGCCGCGCGACGTTATGACGCTCGCGCACGAGCTCGGCCACGGCGTTCACCAGACTCTCGCCGCGCCGAACGGCGCGCTGATGGCGCCGACGCCGCTGACCCTCGCCGAGACCGCGTCGGTGTTCGGCGAGATGCTGACTTTCCGCGCGCTGCTCGCCTCGGCCGACGACAAGGCGATGCGGCGCTCGATGCTCGCCGCCAAGATCGAGGACATGCTCAACACCGTCGTGAGGCAGATCGCGTTCTACAAGTTCGAGCGGCGCCTCCACCTCGAGCGGCGCGCGGGCGAGCTGACGACGGAGGCGATCAACGCCGCCTGGCTCAGCGTGCAGAGCGAGAGCCTCGGGCCGGCGATCCGGCTGGGTCCCGGCTACGAGACGTATTGGGCCTATATCGGCCACTTCATCCACTCGCCGTTCTACGTTTATGCCTACGCCTTCGGCGACTGCCTGGTGAATTCTCTCTACGGCGTCTACGAGCGCGCGCCGGCCGGTTTCGCCGACCGCTATCTCGCCATGCTCGCCGCCGGCGGCTCCAAGCCATATGCCGAACTGCTGGCGCCGTTCGGCCTCGACGCGCGCGATCCCGCCTTCTGGGGCATCGGCCTGTCGCTGATCGACCGGATGATCGGCGAACTCGAGGCGCTGGGGTGAGGTGGCCCCTGCGCCGCCGCCGCATGGGGACGGCGGGTTCCATACGTCCGTGAACCGTAAATCGCGGCGGGGGCCGGCGAACCGGCGGGACTCTTAAGTTTCGATAAACCAATCCTGTTTAGGACTTGTCATGCGATCGACGGAATCCGCCTTGGGGGGCGCTCCGCGGCATGACGCCATTCGCTCGCGTCGGTTCCCGAACCCGACATGCTCCTTTCGCCTTTGAACGCGACGGCCTGAGCGCCGCGCGCCTCGTCTGGATCGGCGCGGCGGGTCGCCATTCGCCGTCGGCAAGGGAGGAGACCCGTTCTCTTCGCGAGGCCGCATGAACGCGTACGCCAGCCTGCCTTGTCCGCCATCGGACGCCCACGCGCCCGCGCCGGGAGGGCGTCATGGCTAAGCCTTTGGCCTCACGTCGGCGGTCGGGCAAGACTTGGTTCGCCAAGGGCGAGTACTACCCCAAGGTCGATCTCAGCGACCGCGACGACAGGCTGCCGTCGTCGTGGTCGCCGTCCAGCGTCGTAACGCGCGCCGAGGAAACGACCGACCAGCCGTCGGTCGCCGCAGCCGAACCGCCGCGCGAGGAGGAGGAAGTCATGCCGCCGCCCGTTGCAAATCCTGATCCGCCGGTTGCGGCGGCCGCTCGTCAACCGCCGCCTGCCAATTCCGCGCCCCGCGGCGACGCCGAGGGCGTCCTGCGCCTGCCGGCGGCGCTCGATCTACCCGCCGCCCGGCCGCTCGCCGCCGCCCTGCTTTCGCGCCGCGGCCGGCCGGTCGTCGTCGACGGGTCGGCGGTCGGCCAGCTCGGCGCGCAATGCGTCCAGGTGCTGCTGTCGGCGAAGCGCACATGGGCGGCCGATGGCGTTCCGCTGTCGATCGTCAATTGCGCGCCACGCATGGTCGAGGATCTCAAACTCATCGGAATCGATCGAATGTTCGTGACTGGAGAATCGCCCAAATGAGTATGACGATCCTAACCGTCGACGACTCGCGCACCATGCGCGACATGCTCAAGGTCGCGCTGATGGATGCGGGCTATCGCGTCATCCAGGCGGTCGACGGCGTCCACGGGCTCGAGGTCCTCGAGCAAGAGACGCCGCATGTCATCATCACCGACATCAATATGCCGAAGCTCGACGGCTTCGGCTTCATCGAGAGCGTTCGTCGCAACCAGCGCTACCTCGGCATTCCGATCCTCGTGCTGACGACCGAGAGTTCGCCGGAGAAGAAGAATCTCGCGCGGCGCGCCGGCGCGACCGGCTGGATCGTCAAACCGTTCGACTCGGCCAAGCTGGTCGACGTGGTGCGGCGGGTGGCGGCTTAAGCGATTTTCGAGGGCTGTTCGTATGGACACGATGGCGGCGATCCGGGAGACCTTCTTCCAGGAATGCGAAGAACAGCTCGGCGAGCTGGAGGTCGGCCTGAACGCGATGGAAGAGGGCGTCGCCGATTCCGAGACGGTCAACGCAGTGTTTCGCGCCGTCCATTCGATCAAGGGCGGCGCCGGCGCCTTCAAGCTCGACCGGCTGGTGCGTTTCGCGCACACCTTCGAGACCACCCTCGACCTGATCCGTTCCGATCAACTCGCCACTTCGCCGGCGGTTATGCGCACCATGCTGCGCTCGGCCGATTTGCTCGCCGATCTGGTCAAGTCGGCGCGCAGCGGCGATGCGGTCGAAGAAGCGCGGGTCGAGGCGCAGATCGCCGAATTGAAGGCGCTGACCGAGAACGTCAAGGAGGCGCCGGCCGAAACGGGCGCCGGCGAGGCCGAAGGGCTCGACTTCCAGCCGGTTCTGCTCGCGCTCGACGACCTCGGCGCGTCAGAGTCGCAAACCGCGCGCTACGCCATCAAGCTCATTCCCGCGCCCGATCTTTATCGCAAGGGCAACGAAACGGTCCGACTGCTGCGCGAATTGTCGCGAATGGGCGAGTTTCGCGTCGAATGCGACGCGCGCCATGTGCCGACCCTCGACGCGCTCGACCCCGAAGGCGCCTATCTCGCCTGGCGAGTCCAACTGACGACGGCGGAAGACGAAGCCTCGATCCACGAACTGTTCGAATTCGTCGTCGACGACTGCGAACTGGAGATCGTCGTCGACCGCGCCGGTCCCATCGCGGCGCCAGAGGCGAGCGCGCCGGTCGAGCTCGCGCCGCCGACGCCGGTCGCCGTCGCCAACGACGTCGTTGCGCCGGCCGATGTCGCGCCGGCCGAAGCGCCGGTCGCAACCGCGGCCGGAGAGGCCGAGAGGGCCAAGGCGGAGCCCGGCAAGCCGGAGGCGACCGCGACCGCGGCGACAATCCGCGTCGATCTCGAGCGCGTCGACCGGCTGATCAATCTCGTCGGCGAGCTGGTGATCAACCAGGCGATGCTGTCGCAGCGGGTGCTGGAGGCGGGACTGGCGCGCTCCTCGAGCGTCGCGGCCGGCCTCGGCGCCCTCGAGCAGTTGACCCGCGAGATCCAGGAAGGGGTGATGGCGATCCGCGCGCAGCCGGTCAAGCCGCTGTTCCAGCGCATGTCGCGCATCGTGCGCGAGCTGACCGACGCGACCGGCAAGATCGTTCGGCTGCGCACCGAGGGTGAGGCGACCGAGGTCGATCGCACGGTGATCGAGCGCCTCGCCGATCCGCTCACCCACATGATCCGCAACGCCGTCGATCACGGGGTCGAGCGGCCGGAAGTGCGCGAGGCGGCCGGCAAGCCGGCTCAAGGCGAGGTCAAACTTTCGGCCGCCCATCGCTCCGGCCGCATCGTCATCGAAGTCTCCGACGACGGCGCCGGCATCGACCGTGAACGGGTGCGCGAGATCGCGATCAAGAAGGAGCTGATCGCCCCCGACGCCCAGCTCAGCGAGAGCGAGATCGACAATCTGCTGTTCATGCCCGGCTTCTCGACCGCGCAGACGGTGTCCAGCATCTCGGGCCGCGGCGTCGGGATGGACGTCGTCAAGCGCTCGATCCAGGCGCTGGGCGGCCGCATCACCATCTCTTCGCGCCCCGGCAAGGGCTCGACCTTCTCGATGAGCCTGCCGCTGACGCTCGCCGTGCTCGACGGCATGGTGGTCAAGGTCGCCGACCAGACGCTGGTCGTGCCGCTGACGGCGATCGTCGAGACGCTGAGGCCGAAGCGCGGCGAAGTGCACGCGCTCGGCGTCAACGCGCGCGTGATCTCCGACCGCGGCGGCTTCGCGCCGCTGATCGACGTCGGTCAGGAACTCGGCTATCGCCGCGACGCGGCCGATCCGGTGGGCAGCGTCGTGTTGGTGGTCGAAACCGAGGTCAGCACCCGCTGTGCGCTGGTGGTCGACGCCATCCATGACCAGCGCCAGGTCGTGATCAAGAGTCTCGAGGCCAATTACCGGCAGGTGCCGGGCATCGCCGCGGCGACGATCCTCGGCGATGGGCGCGTCGCGCTGATCCTCGACATCGACACCTTCGTCGCGCGCACCAATCGCAGCGCGCAAGAACCGCTTCTCGCCGCAACAGGTTGATCCCATGAAGGAAGCCAACACCGTAGCCGACGCCCCGCGCGAATTCATCGCCTTCCGCATCGGCGTGCAGGAGTTCTGCATCGACATCATGTCGGTGCGTGAGATTCGCGGCTGGACGCCGGCGACGGCGCTGCCGCACGCGCCACCCTACGTGCGGGGCGTCATCAATCTGCGCGGTTCGGTGCTGCCGATTGTCGACCTCGCCGAGCGGCTCGGCTTTCCGCCGACCGACGCGTCGGCGCGGCAGGTCATCATCGTCGTGCAGGTCGGCGCGCAGATCGTCGGTCTGCTGGTCGACGCGGTGTCGGACATTCTGACCCTCACCACCGAGACGATCCAGCCGACCCCGGAGGTCGCCTCAGCCTTCGTCAGGTCGTTTGTTCGCGGCATGCTGGCGATCGACGGGCGCATGATCGGCGTGATCGAGCTCGACAGCATCATGTCGACCGAGACGGAGGCGGCGGCGTGAACCAGGCGTTGGCGGCGGCCGCCCGCGGACCGCTCGAAGCGAGCGAGTTCGCGATGACCCAACGCGATTTCAAAGACATCGCGGCGATGCTGTACGCCGACGCCGGGATCTACATCCCGGAGACGAAGACGACGCTGGTCTATTCACGCCTCGTCAAGCGGCTGCGCGCGCTCAATCTCGAGAATTTTCGCGACTATTGCGATCTGGTCGGTTCGCAGGACGGCGCGGGCGAACGGCTCGAAATGCTGTCGGCGCTGACGACCAACGTCACGCGCTTTTTCCGCGAGCCGCATCATTTCGAGCATCTGCGCTCCCGCGTGCTGCCGCCGCTGATCGAGGCGGCGCGTCGCGGCGGGCGGGTCAGGTTGTGGTCGGCCGCCTGCTCGAGCGGGCAGGAGCCCTATTCGATGGCGCTGACCGTGCTCGGCCTCGAGCCCAACGCCGCCGCCCTCGACATCCGCATCCTGGCCACCGACATCGACCCGCGGGTGGTCGAGGAAGGACGGCGCGGGGTCTATTCCGCGGCCGCGCTGGTCGACGCGCCGGCTGCGCTGCGCAGCCGCTATTTCACGCTCGCCGGCGGGGACGCCCGCGGCGCTCTGCAGGCGAGCGAGGAGTTGCGCCGGCTGGTCGTCTTTCGCACCCTCAATCTCAACGGCGTCTGGCCGATGCCAGGCAAGTTCCACGTGATCTTCTGCCGCAACGTGGTCATCTATTTCGACGAGCGGACCCAACAATCGGTCTGGGGCAAGTTCGCCGGCAAGCTCGAGCGCGACGGCGTTCTCTACATCGGCCATTCAGAGCGGGTGACGGGACCGGCGGCGGCGAGCTTCGTCAGCGACGGCGTCACCGCCTACCGGCTCAAGGGCGGGGACGGCGCATGAACCCGGTCAGGGTGCTCGTCGTCGACGATTCGGCCACCATGCGCGGCCTGATTTCGGCCGCGCTGACCGACGATCCCGCAATCGAGGTGATCGGCCAGGCCGCCGATCCGCTCGAGGCGCGCGAAGCGATCAAGGCGCTCAATCCCGACGTCATGACGCTCGACGTCGAGATGCCGCGGATGGACGGACTCGAGTTTCTCGAAAAGGTGATGCGGCTGAGGCCATTCCCGGTGGTGATGGTCTCGAGCCTCACCGCCCGCGGCGCGACCGCGACGATTCGCGCGATGGAGCTCGGCGCGGTCGACTGCATCGGCAAGCCGTCGATCGAGCATCCCAATTCGTTCGACGATCTGCCGGCCCGCGTCCGGGCCGCCGCCAGCGCGCGGCTGCGGCCGCATGGGCTGCGCGCAGCGAGCGTCGCCCCGCAGGTCGCCGGCTACAAGCCCGACAGCAAGATCGTCGCCATCGGCGCGTCGACCGGCGGCGTCGAGGCGTTGATTGCGGTGGTTTCCGGCTTCCCCGAGAACTGCCCGCCGACCGTCGTCACCGTGCATATGCCGAGCCCGTTCACCCGGTCTTTCGCGCGCCGTCTCGACGGGTTGACCGGCGCGCATGTCGCCGAGGCCGAGGACGGGGCGCCGATCGAGGTCGGCCGCGTCTATGTCGCGCCAGGCACGCTCACCCATCTCGAAGTGTCGGGCGGGACCCGTCCGACTTGTCGGCTCAGCGCCAGCGAGCAGGTCAATGGCCACCGCCCCTCGGTCGACGTGATGTTCGAGTCGACGGCCAAGGCGTTCGGCGCGCGCGCGCTCGGCGTCATCCTGACCGGCATGGGCCGCGACGGCGCGGCCGGCCTGATGGCGATGCGGCGCTCAGGCGCGCGCACGCTCGGTCAGGACGAAGGCTCGAGCGTGGTCTACGGCATGCCGAAGGTTGCTTTCGAGATCGGGGCCGTGGAGCGTCAGTTGCCCATCGGCGAGATGCGCGCCGGGATTCTCAAGCTGACGTCGAGTGGAAAGAACTGAGTCATGTCGATCGCGGAAAAGATTCGGGTCATGGTGGTCGACGACACATCGGTCAGTCGCGCCCTCATCGTCGACGCGCTCGATCAGATGGGCGTGCGAGGCGTCGTCATCGCCAAGGACGGCGCGGTGGCCTTGCAGGCGCTGGTCGCCCAGCCCGTTCACCTCGTCATTTCCGACATGAACATGCCGGGCCTCGACGGCCTGTCGCTGCTGAAGCGCCTGCGCGAGAACAAGGCGACGGCGCGCATCGGCTTCATCCTCATCACCGGCAGCGCCGACAAGACGCTGATTGATCGCGGGCGCCAGTACGCGCTCAACAATTACATCACCAAGCCATTCACGGTCGCGCAGCTGCGCGCGACGATCGAAGCGGTTGTCGGGAAGTTGTCATGAATCAGGCGGTGCGGCCCGAGCGCCGAATACATATCGTTCAAGGCGAGTACCGAGTGACGGACGATCCCACTGTGGTCGTCGCGACCCTGCTCGGGTCGTGTGTGGCGGCGTGCATACGCGACCCGGTGACCGGAGTCGGCGGCATGAACCACTTCCTGCTGCCCGGCGAGGACGGGCGTTCGCACGATCATGAGGCGGAGCGCTACGGCGACTATCTGATGGAGCTTCTGATCAACGGGCTGATGAAGCAGGGCGCGCAGCGCGACCGTCTCGAGGCGAAGCTGTTCGGCGGCGCGCGGATGATGAGCGGGCTGTCGGACATCGGCAAGAAGAACGCCGAATTCGCCGAGCGCTACCTCCGTCACGAAGGCATCTCCGTGGTCGGCAAGGACCTCGGCGGCGATCGCGGCCGGCGTCTGCAATACTGGCCGGTCTCCGGCCGCGCCCGTCAGGCCTATGTCGCGTCGGGCGGCATCGACGAGAGGCCGATCAAGCCGTCGATCAGCCGTAACGTCGGCGACGTCGAACTGTTCTGAATGTTGCGCGTGAGCCCTAGAGTCGACGAACTGAGGATGGGTCCGTGAGTCAGTCCGCCAACCACCCGCTTTCCCCGATCGGCGAAACCCTGCGCCGCGTGACCGACGAATTGCGCAAGGTCACCCGGCGACTGGAAAGGGTCGACGACGCCGTCGGCCGCCTCGTCTTCGAAACGGCCTCGCCGAGAACGCCCCAATTCCGGGATCTCCAGGACCTCGACCGCGCCCGACAGGAGGTCGCGGGCATCGCCCACTTCCTCGAGCGCCTGTCGCGCGACATGCCGTCGGAATGGGTCGCCGACTCGAACAACGCGAGCCTGCTGATCGACCTACAGGAACTGGCGACCAGCCTGGCGCGGAGCGACCCGACCGACGCCGATCCGGAGCGCGCCGGACCGAGCGACTGCGAAATGTTCTCTTAGAGCGACGGCGCGGCCGCGGCGGCCGGGGTTCGCCGCGTCGCCCAGCTGACGACGAAGGCGGCGACCAGGTTGAGGATCAGCGCCGCGAAGCCGACGTTGACGTCCCCGACCCGCGCCGGCAGGAACGGCAGCATTTCGGCGAAGCCGATCTTGGTTTGCGTCACGAAAGCGACGACCACGACCCCGATGACGATTCCCGCCGCCGCGCCATACTTGGTTATCGGGTTGCGCGGCAGCAGGCTGCACAGCAGCGCCGGGAAAAGCTGGGTGACGAAGGCGTAGCCCATCAGCAGCAGCGCGACGAGCGTCTGTCCGCCCTCGAGGGTGAAATAGACGGCGATCAGCGCGACCAGCGGCACGATGGCGCGCGCGGTCAGGCCGATCGCGGAATCCGACAGCTCCGGCCGCAGCGGCCTGAGCACGTCGTTGGCGATGAGCGTCGCGGCGGAGATCAGGATGATCGACCCCGGCACCAGCGCCGTCATCACCCCCGCCGCGCCGATGACGCCGACGAACCACGGGTCGAAGGACTGGATCGACAGGCGCAGCAGCGCCTGATCGGCTTGCGCGCCGGTCAGGCCGGGCACCTGCATGATCGCGGCGAAGCCGCAGAAGAATGCGAACAGCAGGATCAGCTGGTAGAGCGGCAGCAGCGCGGCGTTGCGGCGGAAGGTCTGCTCGCGCTTCGAGGTCAGGATCGCCGAGAACGCGTGCGGCCACATGAAGAAGCCGAGCGCGGTCAGGATCACCGTCGACTGGAACCACAAGACGCTCTGGCCGGTCGGCTTGAAGGCGAGGAATCCCGGCTTGGCGGCGTTGATGGCTTGGAACATCGCGCCGATGCCGCCGTAATAATGCACTGGCAGGTAGATGCCGAGGAAGACGACGACGACGAGGATGAGCGCGTCCTTGACGGCGGCGTTCCACGCCACGCCGTGCATGCCGGAGATCATGACGTAGATTGTCACCGTCGCCGCGCCGATCCACACCGCCACCGCCGGAGCGATCGAACCGTAGGAAGCGACCGAGACGATGATGCCGAGGCCCTGGAACTGCAGCACCAGATAGGGCACCAGCG
>PLRT01000088.1:0-1916 GCA_003164915.1 Hyphomicrobiales bacterium
TGCAGCACCAGATAGGGCACCAGCGCCACGACGCCGACCGCGGCGACCAGCACGCCCAGCCATGGGCTGTCGTATTTGTGGGAGAAGAAATGCGGCTGCGACAGCAGGCGCTCGCGCTTGGCGTAACGCCAGATCGGCGGCAGCAGCCAGTAGGACATGAAATAGGCGAGCGAGCCGTAGGCGAGGATGTAGAAGGTCGGCGCGCCGCGGCCGTAGGCCCAGCCGCTGCCGCCGAGGAAGGTGAAGGTGGTGTAGATCTCGCCGGCAGTCAGCAGGAACACCAGCGGGCCGCCGAAGCCGCGCCCGGCGACCGTCCACTGTTCGAGGGTCATGCGCACGCCGCGGTGCGCGGCGAGGCCGAGCGCCAGCGCGCCGAGCGTCGCCAGGCCGATGATGACGAGCGCGGCGTTCACGGCTGCTCTCCTGCATCTTGGCTGTCCGGCCTGCTGTTGATCGGATCGAGCGCGTAGACGAGCGCCATCACCGCCGCGCCGACGACGACCCAGCCGACGATCCAGGCGAGCACGAACGGCATGCCGAGCACCAGGGGCTCGACCTGATTGGCGAACGCCACGCCAATCAGGATGCCCACGAATGGCAGGGCGACCAGCCAACGCACAGCCGTCATTTCGAAGCCCTCTCGCTGCCGCCGGCGCTGCCCGCCGCGGTCGATAGGGCAACCTAGACCCGCCGCCATCGACTGCCAAGGCTGAGCGTCAGCCGATCTCGAAGCGTTGAAGATCGCGGGAGGGTTGGCGCGGGATGCGGATTGCGCGCGCGGCGAGATCGCTCAGCGCGACATAGGCCATCGCGGTCATCAACGCGTCGGAATAGGCGTCGTGCTGATCGAGCATCGGCGCCTTCAGATCGGCGAGCATNNCGCAACAGCTCGGGCAGCACCGCGGCGATCGGCCGCGCTTGGGCGACGTCGGCCTCGCGCAGGCCGTGCACCTTGATCGCGTCGGGCTTGAGCTTCGCCTGCGGCCGCACGAACGACACGAAGCGCCGGCTCGCCAGGATGCGCGCGCCGCGAATCGGCACGGCGGCGACGCTGACGATGTCGTCGCGGCGGGTGTCGAGGCCGGTCGTCTCGCAGTCGATCGCCACCGCTTCGTCGGCCGGTCCCGGCTCATAGAGAAAGCGATAGGCGGGATCGCGCAGCCGCGCGCCGCCGAACAGCGAAGGGAGCCAGCCCGGCGCCATCGTCAGAACATCGCCAGGTTGAAGTGGCGGCGCACGACCTCGCGCAACTGCTTGACGACCTGGAACGCGTCGCGCAGCAGATCGCGCTCCATGGTCGACAGTTCGCCGGGACGCACGAGGCTGCCGGAAGCGGCGACGGCGAGCTGCGCGTCGAGGCGCAGGGTCATCAAATAGCGCAGGGCCTGCGTCAGCTCGCGCGCCAGGTCGTGACTGAGCGCGCCGACTTCGGCGAGGCGGGCGATGCGCGCCGCGGTGCCGGTTTCGGTCAGGCCACGCTCGAGCGCCAGCGCGCGTACGCCATGGACGATCGGGAAGAGGCCGCCCTTCTTCAAATCGAGCGCGTCGCCGTGGTCGTGGTCGACGACGAGATTGTTGAACAGGCCGATCGGCGTCGGAAAGGCGTCGACCGCACGGGCGAAACGCGCCAGCTGCACGCGCTCGCCGCGCATCGCGTCGATCAGCGCCTGCTTGGCGCGCCGGAGCAGCTCGCCGTCGCCCGCCACCGCCTCGGCGTCGTAGAAAATGGCGACGTTCATCTGCGCGGCCTCGTCCGGCTCGGCGAGCCAGCGGCGGAAGTCGCCTTGGTAGTCGGCGAGCGGCTTCGACCATTGCGGATTGACGACCATCACTTCGCCCGGGCAGGGCGGAAAGCCGAAACGTTCGAGCGCGCCGGAAAATGCGACGCGGAACGCCTTGAGCTCGGCTGGATCGAC
>PLRT01000088.1:1940-2961 GCA_003164915.1 Hyphomicrobiales bacterium
ACCCGATCGCCCCGGCGGCGGCGGCAAGGTCGTCGAGGCTCGAGGCGCGGTCGATGCGCGCGGCGACGAGCTGGGAATTGCCGGCGATGAAGCTCAAGAGGTCGATGTCTTCGAGCACGCCGACGTATTCGCCGGCGTCGACGACGGCGACGCGACGCTTGTTGTGCTTGGTCATCCTCAAGAGCGCGCGCGAGACGAAATCGTCGGCCTCGACCGTGACGATCTCGTATTTCGCCAGGTCGGCGACGCCCGTCTCGACCGGGCGCCCGTCGAGGATCGCCGCCCTGGCGAGGCCCATGCCGGTCAGCAGGCCGACGCGGTCGCCGTCGCGCACGAACAGGGCGTTGGTCTTGAGCGCCTCCATCTTGCGGCCGGCGCTCGCGATCGTTTCATCGCCGGCGACGAAAATGGCGGGATGGAACGGGACGTCGCGCACCCGCGCGCCGAGCAGCGGGCTGAAACGCGCCGCCTCCTCGTCGCGCGCCGCCGCTTCGAGCTTGCGCGAGATCTCGCGATAGAAAAAGGCGGCGAAACGATCGTTCTGGCTGATCAACTTGAGCATGAGGTCGCGCGGCGCGAGGTTGCACAGCGTCTCCTCGCGCGCGACGAAGGCGTGCACGGCCGCGCCCTGGACGAGGGCGCGGCTGTCGAAACAATCGCCGGGGCCGCGCAGGCCCACGACCTCCTCGCCGTCGCGCTCCTCGACGCAGCCCTTGATGACGACGAACAGCGAGTCCGGCGCGCCGTCGCGCGCGATCAGCGTCTCGCCGGGGCGGAAGTAGCCGATGTCGAGCGACCCCTCGACCGCGGCGGCTTCCTGTGGCGTCAGCCGGTCGAATGGCGCGTTTCTCGGGTCGAACGTCTGCGCCATCGATCCGCCGCTCCCCGCCCGATGCTCGTTGACGCCGGTTTTAGCGGTTTCCTCGGGCAGGGGATATTGGCCGAACGGCCGCCAAGCGCGTGTAGACGCGCGCGCCGAGCGCGTCCGGCGCGTCAGCGCCTCGTTTTGGCGGAGTTGAGG
>PLRT01000088.1:3027-4311 GCA_003164915.1 Hyphomicrobiales bacterium
ACGCGGGGCGTCCCCTTTAACGACCCTATGCCGCAGCGCGGGATTTCTCCGCGCCATAGCGGCTGTTTGAAAGATCATCATTTTGCAAAATTTCAACGGCTTCGGCCTCGCCGCGCCGCTCGTCACTGCGTTGACCCAGATGGGCTACGCCAAGCCGACGCCCATCCAGGCGCAGGCCATTCCCGTCCTGATGCAGGGCCGCGACCTGATCGGCATCGCCCAGACCGGCACCGGCAAGACGGCCGCCTTCGCCCTGCCGATCCTCAACCGCCTCATCGCCGACAAGAAGCCGGCGCCGCGGGGCGGGGCGCGCGTTCTCGTGCTTGCGCCGACGCGCGAACTCGCCAGCCAGATCGCGCAGAGCTTCCGCGACCTTTCGGCCGGCCTGTCGCTCGACATCGCCGTCATCTTCGGCGGCGTGCCGCCGGGCGCCCAGATCCGGGCGCTGGCCAAGGGCCTCGACGTGCTGGTGGCGACGCCGGGACGCCTGCTCGACCATCTCGACGCGCGCGTCGCCAACCTCAGGGCGGTCGAATTCCTCGTTCTCGACGAAGTCGATCAGATGCTCGATCTCGGCTTCGTCAAGCCGATCCGCCGCATCGTCCGCGAACTGCCGAAGAAGCGGCAGAACCTGTTCTTTTCCGCCACCATGCCGCCCGACATCCGCAAGCTCGCCGGCGAATTGCTGCACGAGCCGGCCGAGGTCTCGGTGGCGCCGGCGGCGACCACCGTCGAACGGGTCGAGCAGACCGTCGTCCACGTCGACGCCTCGCGAAAATGCGACATGCTGGTGGAGCTGTTCGCCGATCCGGCGTTCACCCGCGCGATCGTTTTCACCCGCACCAAGCGCGGCGCCGATCGCGTGGCGCGCAGCCTCGACGCCGCCGGGGTCGACGCGCTCGCCATTCACGGCAACAAGAGCCAGGGCCAGCGCGAGCGCGCCTTGGCGGCGTTCCGCTCCGGCCAGGCCCGCGCCATGGTGGCGACCGACATCGCCGCGCGCGGCATCGACATCGACGACGTCAGCCATGTCGTCAATTTCGAGCTGCCCGACGTCGCCGAGGCCTATGTCCACCGCATCGGCCGCACCGCGCGCGCCGGCAAGGGCGGCCAGGCGATCTCGTTCTGCGACGCCTCGGAGCGCGATTCCTTGCGCGCGATCGAGCGCCTGACGCGCATGCGCATTTTCGCGCTCGATCGTCGCGGCGACAAGGGGCCGAAGCCCGCCCCGGTGGTGCGCAAGGCGGCGGCGACGGCCGCGCCCGACCGGCCGCATCACGCGCC
>PLRT01000088.1:4391-5720 GCA_003164915.1 Hyphomicrobiales bacterium
TTCGTCCGGCCGATAGCGGGCGGGCTGCTGGGCGATGTTGACGCAGTCGGTCTGGGACGGCTCGTATCCGCTGCCGTCCGGACCCGCCCAGGCTTCGCCGATCGGCGCAGCCGCCATCAACGCGGCGGCGACAGCGATGGCGGCCAATCGGCGGTCCGTCGAACGCAAGGAACGATGCGCGGTCATCGGTTTCTCCATTCAATTGTTGCTGGAACCCGGCGTTTCCCCGGGTGAGGGAATTTCGAACCCCGAATTCGATGTCTTCGCGGCGACTTGGCGGAGAAAATTCGGCGGGGAATCAATTTGCTATGACAACTTGTTGCGTCGAATTGAAAGCAACTTCTGTTGAAGAGCCGCCGCCGTCTTTCGCCCGCGAGGGGAAGGCGGCGTTGCGTCGAGCGGCGCCGGGCGAGAGGTCGCGCCGCAAGGCCGCGCCTGTCGCGGCCTCTGTAGACGCGCTCGCCGCTCCCGCCGCCGTCGAAATCGGGACCGAAAACGGCGCCCAAGCGGTTGAAATCGCCTGACGCCGGACACGGATTTGCATTGCGTGATCCATCGCGGCGGGCGGGCGGCGTCACGGGCGCGCGCCAGGCGGACTTGCAGACGCGGTCGGCGACCGCGTTCTTGCCGCTGCGAGGGCCTTGCAGGACAAGGCGCTTCACGCCGGACGCGCTCAGCGAGCGCGTCTACTTTCAAGACAAGGCGCTTCGCGCCGGACGCGCTCAGCGAGCGCGTCTACACGTGCGGCGGCGCGCCCGCGCGCGGGCGGGGTCCATATTGCACTTGCTCGCACCCGGCAATCTTGCTAGGCAACGCGCGCGTTCGGCCCTCGGGTCGCGCGCACGAACCCATGAGCTTTCGCCGCCGGCGCCTGCGCCGGCCCGCCTGGAAAAGAGGCGGGGTTGGGTCCGCGGCCGATGCAGCGCCGCCGACCCGAAGCTGGCGACGGGAGCCCCCTGTCAACGCCAACCCCGCCGGCGCCGCCCGCATTGGGCTTTCTAGGAGAGACAATGTCCGTAGCTTCCGCCTCCGCGCCGACGCGCGAGGATTTCGCAGCCCTTTTGGAAGAGACCTATGGCGCCGACGAGGCGTTCGAGGGGTCGGTGGTCAAGGGGCGCGTCGTCGCCATCGAGAAGGACATGGCGCTGATCGACATCGGCCTGAAGACCGAAGGCCGGGTGGCGCTGAAGGAATTCACTAATCACGGCCGCGAGCCGGCGCCGGGCGTCGGCGACGAGGTCGAGGTCTATCTCGAGCGCATCGAGAACGCGCTCGGCGAAGCGGTCATCTCGCGCGACAAGGCGAGGCGCGAAGAGAGCTGGGTCAAGC
>PLRT01000204.1 GCA_003164915.1 Hyphomicrobiales bacterium
AACTTGTTGGAGATCGACATCAGGATCAGGCCACGCGCGCGGCTCTGGACGTTTTCTTCGGTCACGTCGCGCGGCCGGCCGGCGAACAGGGGCGCCAGCGCGCGCTCGGCGCCCTCGACAACGTCGGCGATGGGGGCGACGTCGTAGCGGATTCCCAGCGCCTTGGCGCAGGCGGCGGCGTCGCGCAGCGATTCCTCGGCGGTGAAGCGATAGGGCAGCATCACCGCGTGCACCCGCTCCGGCCCCAGCGCGTCGACCGCCATCGCTGCGCACAAGGCCGAGTCGATGCCGCCGGAAAGGCCGAGCACGACGCCAGGAAAGCGGTTGTTGTCGACGTAGTCGCGCAGGCCCAGCACGCAGGCGGCGTAGTCGCCTTCGTCGCCCTGCTCGACCGGCTCGCGCGGGCCCTCGACGCAGCGCCAGCCGTCGGCGCCGCGCTCCCACACGGTGCGCGCGACGACCGAGCGAAAGGTCGGCAATTGCGCGGCGAGCGCGCCGTCGGCATTGACGACAAACGAGGCGCCCTCGAACACCAGTTCGTCCTGGCCGCCGACCTGGTTGAGATAGACCAGCGGCAGGCCGCTTTCGGCGACTCGCGCCTTGGCGACGGCGAGCCGCACGGCGAGTTTGTCGCGCTCGTAGGGCGAGGCGTTGGGCGCGAGCAGGATCTCGCCGCCGGTTTCGACGATGCATTCGATCGGATCGGGCGTCCAGATGTCCTCGCAGATCGGCACGCCGATGCGCACGCTGTCGAAAACCAGCGGCCCGGGGTCGGGGCCGCGACGGAAGACGCGCTTCTCGTCGAACACGCCGTAGTTCGGCAGGTCGACCTTGAAGCGCACCGATTCGATCCGTCCGTTTTTCAGCAGCGCTGCGGCGTTGTAAAGCTCGCCGCCCTCGACCCACGGCAGGCCGACCAGCGCGGCCGGGCCGCCGTCGGCGGTCGCGCGCGCCAGCGTCTCGCAGGCGCGGCGGCAGGCCTCCTGGAAGGCCGGCTTGAGCACCAGGTCTTCCGGCGGATAGCCGGAGAGGTAGAGCTCCGGCGCCATGACGAGATCGGCGCCGAACGCCGCCGCCTCGGCGCGCGCCTCGCTCAGCCGTTTCAGATTGCCGTCGATGTCGCCGACGATCGAGGGAATCTGCGCGAGCGCGATGACGAGACGATTGGCGGGAACGGGCATGGCCTCATTTTGCGGCGCCGCGGCGCGCGGCGCAAACCGATTGCGCAACCCCTCCCCCGTTCGGGGGAAGGTGGCGCGAAGCGCCGGATGAGGGATCGCGCCGCGAGGGACGTAGCGACAGCGCAATTCGATGACGCGCGGTCCCCTTACCCCTGCCCCTCTCCCTCCGGGAGACGGGTTACTCCGCCGCCTCGACCGGCCGCGCCGGCGCGGCGAGGCGCTCGGTCTTGAGCAATTCGGCGATCAGGAAAGCGATCTCGATCGCCTGCTCGGCGTTGAGCCGCGGGTCGCAATAGGTGTGGTAGCGGTTGCGCAGGTCGCCCTCGGAGATCGCCCGCGCGCCGCCGGTGCATTCGGTGACGTTCTTGCCGGTCATCTCGAGATGGACGCCGCCGGCGTAAGCCTGCTCGCCGCGGCAGACGGCGAAGAACGACTTGATCTCGGCGGCGATGCGCTCGGTAGGCCGGGTCTTGTAGCCGCTTGCGGTCTTGATCGTGTTGCCGTGCATCGGGTCGCAGACCCACAGCACGCGCCGGCCCTCGCGCTTGACCGCGCGGATCAGCGCCGGCAACGACGCCTCGACCTTGTCCGCGCCGAAACGGCAGATCAGCGACAGCCGGCCGGGCTCGGCGTCGGGATCGAGCGCGTCGAGCAGGCGGATGAGCTCGTCGGGGTGGAGCGACGGGCCGCACTTGACGCCGATCGGGTTCTTTACCCCGCGGCAATATTCGACATGCGCGCCGCCGAGCTGACGGGTGCGGTCGCCGATCCACACCATGTGGCCCGAGGTCGCGTAATAGTCGCCCGAGGTCGAGTCGAGCCGGGTCATCGCCTGCTCGTAACCGAGCAGCAGCGCCTCGTGCGAGGTGTAGAAGTCGGTCGCCCGCAGTTCGGGGCTCGCCTCCGGATTGAGGCCGATCGCGCGCATGAAGGCGAGCGTCTCGGTGATGCGGTCGGCGAGCTCCTGGTAGCGCTCGGAGAACGGGCTGTCCTTGACGAAGCCGAGCATCCAGCGGTGGACGTTCTCGAGATTGGCGTAGCCGCCGGTGGCGAAGGCGCGCAGCAGGTTCAGCGTCGCCGCCGACTGGCGAAAGGCCTCGAGCTGGCGGCGCGGGTCGGGCTCGCGCGCTTCCGCCGTGAACTCGATGTCGTTGACGATGTCGCCGCGATAGGCGGGCAGCGTTACGCCGTCCTTGGTCTCGACGTCGGACGAGCGGGGCTTGGCGAACTGGCCGGCGATGCGGCCGACCTTGACCACCGGCGACGCCGCCGCGAAGGTCAGCACCACCGCCATCTGCAGGAAGACGCGGAAGAAGTCGCGGATGTTGTCGGCCGAATGCTCGCCGAAGCTCTCGGCGCAGTCGCCGCCCTGCAGCAGGAACGCTTCGCCGACCTGCGCCTTGCCGAGCGCGCCCTTGAGCTTGCGCGCCTCGCCGGCGAACACCAGCGGCGGATAGCCGGCGAGCTGGCGCTCGACCTCGGCGAGCGCGGCGGCGTCGGCGTAGACCGGAGCCTGCTCGACCGGCTTCGCTCTCCAACTCTCAGGGGTCCAGCGGCTCTGGGCCATGGGGAAACGCCTCGACTGATCGGGTTTCGACGGGCGGACCGGCCGAAATCCGGCGCCCGAGGCGGCGTCTATACAGGAAGGCGGGCCGGAAGGCGATATGCGGCGCGCCCGGCGGACGCCTCAGCCGACCGGCGCCTCCTCGCCGACGCTGAGGTCGACCATGATCTCGCCGGCGAGCCGTTCGAGCGTCTTGCGCAGCTCGTCGACGGCGAGGCCGTCGGGCAGGCGGATGCGCAAGGCGGCGCGGAACAACTCGGCCCCGGTGAACGGTTCACCCTCGACGCCGCTGACGAATTCTTCGATGTTGACGCCGAGGCGGGTCAGCGCCTGGGTCACGTCGCGCACGATCCCCGGCCGTTCGGCGCCGACGATCGACAGTCTGATCAGCCGCTCGCTCGGCGCCGCTGCGGCCTTTTCGCTCGGCGAAATCGTCACCCGGAGGCCGGCGGTCTCCAGCCCGGCGAGCGTGGCGGCGAGCGCTTCGAACGTGTCCGGCGGCGCCGCGACCAGCACGACCCCGGCGAACTCGCCAGCGAGGCGGACGAGGCGGCTCTCGAGCCAGGTTCCGCCCGCGCCGGCGACGCGCTCCGCGATGGCGTTGACCAGTCCTGGCCGGTCGCGGCCGACGAAGGTGAGCACCAAGGGCGTGGTCATGGCGTTTCTCCGACTGACGTTATCAGACATCGCCGCAACGGATTCGTCATCGCGAGGAGTTCCAGCGACGAAGCGATCCAGGCTTCCGCCGGCGATTCTGGACTGCTTCGCTTCGCTCGCAATGACGGCTCCTCGCCGCAGCGCGTCCTACAGTATGAACCGGCTCAGATCGGCGTTGTCGGCGAGGTCGGCGACATGCGCCTCGACGAAGGCGCCGTCGATGGCGATCTGCTCGCCCGAGCGGTCGGGCGCGGTGAAGCTGACGTCGTCGAGCACCCGCTCCATCACCGTCTGCAGCCGCCGCGCGCCGATGTTCTCGACGCTGGCGTTGACCTGGGCGGCGATGCGGGCGATCGCTGCGATTGCGTCGTCGGTGAACGACAGTTCGACGCCCTCGGCCGCCATCAGCGCCACGTATTGCTTGATCAGGCTCGCCTCGGTCTCGGTCAGGATGCGCTTGAAATCCTCCTCGGTCAGCGAAGCGAGCTCGACCCGGATCGGCAGACGGCCCTGCAGCTCGGGCAGGAGGTCGCTCGGCCGCGCGACATGGAAGGCGCCGGAGGCGATGAACAGGATGTGGTCGGTNNTCGATCAGCGGCAGCAGATCCCGCTGCACGCCCTCGCGCGAAACGTCGGCGCCGCCGCGCCCGTCGCGGGCGCAGATCTTGTCGATCTCGTCGAGGAAGACGATGCCGTTGCTCTCGACTTCGTCGATCGCCTCGCGAACCACCTGGTCCTGGTCGAGCATCTTCTCCGCTTCCGCCGAGACCAGCGGTTCGTGCGCCTCGGAGACGCTCATGCGCTTCGCCTTGGTGCGCTGCCCGAACCCCTTGCCGAAGATGTCGCCGAGATTGATCGCGCCGACCGAAGCGCCAGGCATGTTGGGCAGCTCGAACATCGGCATGCCGCCGCCGCCCTGCGGCAGCTCGATCTCGACCTCCTTGTCGTCGAGCTCGCCGGCCCGCAGCTTGCGCCGGAATGCGTCGCGCGTGCCGGGAGACGCAGCCGGACCGACCAGCGCGTCGAGCATGCGGTCTTCCGCCGCGAGTTCGGCCTTGGCCTCGATGTCCTTGCGCTTCCTCTGCTTGACCAGCGTGATCGCCGTCTCGACCAGGTCGCGCACGATCTGCTCGACGTCGCGGCCGACATAGCCGACCTCGGTGAACTTGGTCGCCTCGACCTTGAGGAACGGCGCGCCGGCGAGCCGCGCCAGGCGACGCGCGATCTCGGTCTTGCCGCAACCGGTCGGGCCGATCATGAGAATGTTCTTCGGCATCACCTCCTCGCGCATCGGCGAAACGAGCCTCAGCCGCCGCCAGCGGTTGCGCAGCGCGATGGCGACCGCGCGCTTGGCCGCGTGCTGGCCGACGATGAAACGGTCGAGCTCGGAGACGATCTCCCGCGGCGAGAACTCGGTCATGCGGTCAGAGACTTTCCAGAACGAGATTGGAATTGGTGTAGACGCAGATCGAGGCGGCGATCGCCATCGCGCGGCGCACGATCTCCTCGGCGCCGAATTCGGCCGGCAGCAAGGCGCGCGCCGCGGCGAGCGCGTAATTGCCGCCTGAACCGATCGCGGTCGCCGAGCCGTGCTCGTCGGCCTCGGGTTCGAGCACGTCGCCAGAGCCGGTCAGCACGAAGCCCGCCGACTTGTCGGCGACCAGCAGCATCGCTTCGAGCCGGCGCAGGTAGCGGTCGGTGCGCCAGTCCTTGCCGAGTTCGACGCAGGCGCGCGGCAATTGGCCGGGAAACTGCTCGATCTTCTTTTCCAGCCGCTCGAACAGGGTCAGCGCGTCGGCGGTCGAGCCGGCAAAGCCGGCGATCACCTCGCCCTTGGCGAGGCGGCGCACCTTGCGCGCATTGCCCTTCATGATCGTGTCGCCGACGCTGACCTGGCCGTCGCCGCCGATGACGACCTTGCCGCCCTTGCGCACCATCAGGATGGTGGTCGCATGCCAGCCGGGCAGGACCGCCGAATTCGGATCGGACATCGATGCTTTTTTCCTCGCGCCTCGTCGGCCAGGCCCCCGATTTATGAGCCCGCGGCCGCCGGCGCAAGGAGCGGGATCGTCTGCGACCGGCGACGCCGCTCAATCGGCGAGCCCAATGACAAGCGAGAGCATGTGATTGAGAGCGATCAGCTCGTTGTCATTGATCCGGCCAATGACAACGCCGCATTTCTCGCGCGGCACGGCGATGATCTTGTCGATCATGACCTGTGACGGCGTTTTGAGGCCGCCAGCTTCGCTCGGCTCGATCTGAAGGCGGTACAGCGGCGCCTCGACGAGGACGCTGGTGAGAAGGCTGAGGAGCACACTGTCCGTCGCCTTGAGCCAGTCGGATTGGATGACGATCGCCGGCCGCGGCTTGCCGTAGTCGCCTGACGGTGAGACGATGACGAGATCGCCTCGCCTCAAGGTTCGGGCCAGGGGAAGGCGGCTTCAATAAAGGCCAGCGCTTCCTTCTCTTCCAGACGTCCCCGCAACAGCTTCGCCTGCCGCTCGGCTTCCTTTGCGAATTCCGGCCGGCGCGGATCGGGAACCCACACCCGCAGGAGCTTCATTCCCTTGTCGAGCTGAGTTCTGCGGTATCGTTGAAACTTGCTCAGCCCGTCGCCGGTCGCTCGCTTTGCGCGCGGCATGACGTCTCCTATCGGTTGCGCGCTACTCTAGCATGAAAAGTTGCGCGCTACCAACTCACTTCTATCGGCCGGATTTCGCTCAGCCGAGCGCGTCGAGCCAGATCGGGTTGGTCCAGGCGCGNNGCGCTGGCGAGGTCGAAGACGGCGCGGGTGATCTGGACGCCGGCGACGTGCAGCGCGCGCGACGTTCCGGTCAGCAGCGCGACCGCGTCGACCGGCGACGTCTCGACCGCGATCTCGTCGCGGCTGACGCGCACATCGTGCAAGCGCGGGCCCTGGCTGGCGTAGAACTGCCCCGCCTTCAGCGCGGCGAGCAGCGCCTCCGGTTCGAGGCTCTCGGCCTTGACCTCGACGAAGCCGCCGAAAGCGTCGCGCTCGCCGTGATTGAAATGCGCGTCGTCGGTGGCGATCGCCGTCAGCCGCTGGCCGAGGTTGGAGAGTCGGTCGAGCAGGTAGAAGCCGTCGCCGCGGTCGGTCTCGACCGCGCAGCCGTGATTGTAGACCTCGACCGCATGCGCGGCGTCGAGCGCGACGCCGTCGGCCTCGGCAAGCTGCGACCACGCGGGATGGGCGATGGCGACGAAGGCGCCGGCGGCCCGGGCGCGGCGCGCGAGCTGTGGGCCGGTCTCGCTCTCGCCCGGCGGGGCAAAGTCGAGCGGCAGGCCGACGGCGAGGATGTGCCACAGTTCGCCGACGCTGGTCGCCATCGCGTGCAGTTCGGCTCCGATCAGCGTCGTGAAGGCGTTGGAGCGGAAAGCGCGGGTGTCGGCGATCGGCCAGCCGAAGCGGTCGAGGAAATGCTCGGAGAGCTGGAGGAAATCGTAGCCGTTGCGCTTGTAGGCGGCGATCGCCGCCTCCGGCGCGAGCCCGCCGTCGGAGAGGTTCGAATGGGTGTGGAGATTGCCGCGCCAAAAATTTCCGGGGGTCGAGAACGGGGCGATCGAAGGCATGGGCGCGCGGCTCCAGTCTGTAGCGGCGGGGCCGCGAATCTTGGCCGGCGATCATGACAGGCGCGCGTCGGCGGGTCACCCCAGCGCGGCGAGACGCGCCAGCAGGAAATCACGCGTCGCGGGATCGAATTCGAGGCCGATCGCATGGCGATAGGCCTCGCGCGCCTCGTCCCTGCGCGCCGCGCGCGACAGCAGCTCGGCGCGCGCCGCCCAATAGGACTGGAAGCCGTCGAGCCCGCCTGCGGCCCCTGCCGCGTCGAGCAAAGCGAGTCCCTCCGCCGCGCCGTGCGCCTCGGCAGTCGCCACCGCGCGGTTGACCGCGACGACCGGCGAGCCGGTCAGCGCATAGAGGGCGTCGTAAAGCGCGGCGATCGCTGGCCAGTCGGTCGCGCCGCCATAGAGCCGGGCGGCGTGGGCGGACTGGATCGCGGCTTCGAGCTGGAAACGGCCGGGCGTCCGCCTGGCGCCGGCGGCGGTCAGCAACCGCTCGGCTTCGGCGATCGTAGACGCGTTCCATCGACTTACGTCCTGCTCCGCGAGCGGGACGTAACGGCCGGCGGCGTCGCGGCGCGCCGCGCGGCGCGAATCGGCGTAGAGCATCAGCGCCAGCAGGCCGAGCGCCTCCGGTTCGTCGAGCGCCAGCGACGCCGCCAGCCGGCCGAGCCAGATTGCTTCTTCCGCCAGATTGCGCCCGCGCGGATCATCGGCGAAGGCCTGCTCCCAACCGTAGGCGAAGGCGGCGTAGATCGCCTCCAGCACGGCGCCGAGCCGCTCCGGCAGCTCGTCGCGATCGGGGACGCGGAACGGCGCGCCGGCGAGGCGGATCTTCGCCTTGGCGCGCGACAGGCGCTGGCCCATCGCCGTCGGCGAGACGAGGAACGCCGAGGCGATCGCCGCTGCGTCGAGACCGAGGATCGTCTGCAGCATCAGCGGCGCGCGCACGCCTTCGTCGATCGCGGGATGAGCGCAGACGAACATCAGCGCCAAGCGCCGGTCGGGGATCGGCCCGGCGTCTTGCGCCGCCTGCAGTTCCTCGGCGACGAGACGCAGCGTTGCGCTCGCTTCGCTGGCGATGCGGCCCCGCCGCGCCGCGTCGATCCTGCGCCGTCGCGCCGTCACGACCAGCCAGCCTTCGGGGTTGGCGGGCACGCCGCGGCGCGGCCAATCGGCCAACGCCGCGGCGAGCGCGTCGGAAAGCGCATCCTCGGCCGCGGCGATGTCGCGGTCGCGCGCTGCGAGAAAGGCGACGAGCTTGCCGTAGCTCTCGCGCGCGACGCGCGTCGCCGCCGCGTGGGCGGCGTCCTCGGCTTCGGGCGTCACATCGGCCAAATCGGCCGCACTTCGATCGCGCCGTCCGCGGCGCCGGGGCAACGCGCCGCCCAGCCGATCGCAGCGTCGAGATCCGCCGCCTCGATGACGTAATAGCCGGCGAGCTGTTCCTTGACCTCGGCGTAGGGGCCGTTGAGCACCGAGCTCTTGCCGTTCTTCGTCCGAACCACCGTCGCCGTCGTCGTCGGCTGCAGCCGTTCGCCGCCGCGCAAGACGCCGGCGTCCTTCAGCGCCTGGGTGTAGGCGCCGTAGGCGCCGTGCATCTTCTCCGCCTCCGCCTTCGGCATCTTGGCGACGCGGCCTTCTTCGTCGTGGATCATCAGCAGGTATTGCATCGGCATGACTCCCATTCGGCGCGGCCCTTGCGCCGCGCTCATGACAAAGACGACCGACCCCGCCGCGTTTCGACAGGCGCGACGAAAATTCTTACTCCGCGAGTTCGATCGCCATCGCCGCGCCCTCGCCGCCGCCGATGCAGAGAGCCGCGACGCCGCGCTCCAGGCCGCGCGCCCTCAGCGCGGCAATCAGCGTGACGAGGATGCGCGCGCCCGAAGCGCCGATCGGATGGCCGAGCGCGCAGGCGCCGCCGTTGACGTTGACCTTGTCGGCCGGCAGGCCGAGGTCGCGCATCGCCGCCATCGCCACCACCGCGAAGGCCTCGTTGATCTCGTAGAGATCGACCGCGCCGGCTTTCCACCCGGTCTTGTCGAACAGCCGGCGGATCGCGCCGATCGGCGCGGTGGGGAAGTCCTTCGGCTGGGCGGCGTAGGTCGCGTGGCCGACGACGCGGGCGAGCGGCGCGATCCCACGGCTCGCCGCCTCGCTTTCGCGCGTCAGCACCAGCGCCGCGGCGCCGTCGGAGATCGAGCTCGAATTGGCCGCGGTCACCGTGCCGCCGTCGCGGAACGCCGGCTTCAGCGTCGGGATCTTGTCGGGCCTCGCCTTCGGCGGCTGTTCGTCGACGGCGACGATCGCCTCGTTCTTGCCCGCTTTGACCGCGACTGACGCGATCTCGGCGGCGAAGGCCCCCTCGCGCATCGCGGCCAGCGCACGATCGAGCGAGCGCAGCGCGTAGGCGTCCTGCGCCTCGCGGGTGAACTGATAGGCCTCGGCGCAATCCTCGGCGAAGCTCCCCATCAGGCGGCCCTTGTCGTAGGCGTCCTCGAGCCCGTCGAGAAACATATGATCGACGACGCGGCCGTGGCCCATGCGGTAGCCCGAGCGCGCGCGTTCGAGCAGATAGGGCGCGTTGCTCATGCTCTCCATGCCGCCGGCCACGACGAACCTTGCCGAGCCGGCGGCGATCAGATCATGGGCGAGCATCGCCGCCTTCATGCCCGAACCGCACACCTTGCTCACGGTGGTCGCGCCGACGCTGACCGGCAGACCGGCGGCGAGCGCCGCCTGACGCGCCGGCGCCTGGCCGAGCCCTGCCGGCAGCACGCAGCCCATCAGCGCCTCGTCGATCCTCCCGCCGTCGAGGCCGGCGCGTTCGAGCGCGGCGCGGATCGCGACGGCGCCGAGCGCCGGCGCCGAAATGTCCTTCAATTCGCCGAGAAAGCCGCCGAGCGGCGTGCGCGCCGCGCCGACGACGACGATCGGGTCGGATGCTGGCAAGGGGGGGCTCCGGGGCTGGGGGCCGAAGAAGCTTGCCCGCGCGCCGCGGCAGGATCAAGGGCGAGCCGCCTCAGGCGATCAGCGAAGCGAGCAGCGCCGGCAGTTCCGGCCACGGACCGAAGCCGGCGGCGGAATTGATGTGGCCGGCCGGCCCGATGTCGCGGAACCCCGCGCCCCAGGCGGCGGCGAAGGCGCGGGCCCGGTCGATCGCGCAATAGGGATCGTTCTCGCTGGCGACGACCAGCGTCTTCCATGGCAACTTGACCCGTGGGATCGGCGCCCACCCCGCGAGGCGCACAATCCAGGCCGGCGGAAAGCCCGGTAGCGACACTTCCATGTCGGGCGGCGCGACCAGCAGCGCGCCGACGACATGCGGCGGCGAAGGGTAGCGCGCCGCCCATTGAACGATGGTTGAAACGCCGGCGCTGTGGCCGACGAGAATCGTCGGCGCCGCGACGCTTCTCACCGTGCGGTCGAGCGCGGCGGTCCACAAGCGGCGGGTCGGCGCCTTCCATATCTTCTGCTCGACGCGCACGGATTTCGGGTGGGCGCGCTCGAGTAAAGTCTGCCAGTGCCGGGGACCGGAATTGCCCTGACCCGGCGCAATCAGCAGAACATGATCGTCGAGGCCCATGCCGCTCCTCGTCGCGCAAATGGCGGCGGCACGTTATCAACGGCGGCGGCGGTCCGCCACAGACCGGAAAGGCTCGAACGGAGGAACGGGAGGGTGAGCGAAGCCTATGAGTTGCGTCGCGCGACTGCGGCTGACGCGGCGGCGGTTCGCGCGCTGACGTGCGAGGCCTATTCCAAGTGGGTTCCCGTCATCGGCCGCAAGCCGAAGCCGATGACGGCCGACTTCGACGCCGCCATCCGCGACCATCGCGTCGACCTTCTGTGCGCGGGCGAGCGAATCGTCGCGCTGATCGAGACGATCGCCGAGCCCGAGGCGCTGCTGATCGAAAACGTCGCGGTGTCCCCGGCTTGTCAGGGCCGCGGCCTCGGCCGACGGCTGATGGCGCACGCCGAGCGGCTCGCGACGGCGATGGGCTATGGCGAAATCCGGCTGTACACCAACGCCCGCTTCGTCGACAACGTCGCGCTCTACCAGCGGCTCGGCTACGCGATCGCGCGCGAAGAATCGTTCCTCGGCGGTCGGGTCGCCCATATGAGCAAGCGGTTGCCGCCGGCGTGAAGCGCCCGCATTTGCCCAGCCGTCCCGTCGACGGGTAAACTCGCTTGATGAAGCTCAGCAAGGAAGAAATCGCGCGCTATGCGCGGCAGATCGTGCTGCGCGGCGTCGGCGGGCCGGGACAGAACAAGCTCAAGGCGGCGCGCGTTCTGGCGATTGGCGCGGGCGGGCTCGGCTCGCCGGCGCTGCAATATCTCGCCGGCGCCGGCGTCGGGACGCTGGGCGTGGTCGACGACGACGTCGTCTCGCTGTCCAACCTGCATCGCCAGGTGCTGCACGCGACCGCCAATGTCGGCCGCAAGAAGGTCGACAGCGCCGCCGAGGCGATCGCGCGCATCAACCCGCATGTCGAGGTGGTCAGGATCGAGCGGCGGCTCGACGCGTCGATCGCCCGCGGACTGGTCGCCGACTGGGATCTCGCGCTCGACGGCAGCGACAATTTCGCCACCCGCTACGCCGTCTCCGACGCCTGCTTCCACGAACATAAGCCGCTGGTCACCGCGGCGATCGGCGAATACGACGGCACGCTGACGACTTTGAAGCCATACGAAAACGGCCCCGACGGCAAGCCCAACCCGACCTATCGCTGCCTGTTTCCCGAGGCGCCGCCGCCGGGGACCGTGCCGAGCTGTTCGCAGGTCGGCGTGCTCGGCGCGCTCGCCGGCGCGCTCGGCTCGCTGATGGCGCTGGAGGCGATTCGCGAGATCGTCGGCGGCTTCGGCGACGACGACCGCGGTCTGGTTGGGCGACTGCTGATGATCGATACGCGGTCGATGCGGTTCGAGACGCTGACCTACGGCTGGGACGAAGCCAATCCGCTCAACGGGTTCGCGGCGCAAGGCGCGGTCGATTCCCGTTAAGCACGTTTGGTTGCATTCCCCTAACCACGACGCGAGCCCGACGCGGCGCCCGAGCGGAAACGCGCTTACATTAACCGTGTTCGGCGACTCGCCCGCGCGTGGAGTTGGTCATGCGTCGCGTCCCTGCGTTGCTCGGTTTCGCCTGCCTCGCTCTTTGCGCCGCTGCGCTCGGCGCCGGCGACGCCGCCGCGGCCAACGGCGAGCTCGGCGGCGGCTTCATCGAGCTGTTGCTGACCGGTTCGACCGGCCCGACCCAGTTCGGCGCGCGTCCGGCGACCTCGTCGCCGATCGCGCCGGCGCAGGCCCCCGATCCGGCTGCTGCGGCCTCCGAGCCCGCAGCGCGGGTCGCAGCTCTCGCGCCCGGCGAGCCGGAGGCCGCGCCCGCCGAAGAGTTCCGCCGCCAGGAGGTCGATTATTCCGGCCGCGAGGCGCCAGGCACGATCATCATCGACACCCAGCAGAAGTTCCTCTTCCTGATCGAGCCGGGCGGCAAGGCGCTGCGCTACGGCGTCGGCGTCGGCCGGCCGGGGTTCGAATGGGCGGGAGTGAAGTCGATCACGCGCAAGGCCGAATGGCCGGGCTGGACGCCGCCGCCGCAGATGATGCTGCGCCGCCCCGACCTGCCCGTCCACATGGACGGCGGGCCGGACAACCCGCTCGGCGCGCGCGCGCTCTACCTCGGCTCGTCGCTCTATCGCATCCACGGCACCAACGAGCCGGAGACGATCGGCCGCGACGTCTCTTCCGGCTGCATCCGGATGATGAACGACGACGTCATCGACCTTTATGATCGCGTGCGGGTCGGCGCGAAGGTGATCGTCCTCTAAGCCGCGCCGGCGGCGCGCCGACGCCTCAGACGTCGAAGCCGCCGCCCGAGCTTCCGCCGTCGAAGCCGCCGCCATTGTCGAAGCCGCCGCCGTTGAAGTCGGCGGCGTCCTGGAAGCCGGGATCGACGCCCGAGTCGGGCGATCCGGTGTCGAGGCCGTTGACGCCCGCGTCCGGCGGCGCTTCGTAGATGTTGTTGACGATCGTCTCGCCGCCGCCAAAGCCCGCGCCGCCCAGGCCCACGCCGCCCAAGCCGCCGCCCAAGCCGCCGAACAGGCCGCCGCGGCCGCCGCCCAGCAGGCTCTCGATCGCATTCGCCGCCAACAGGCCGCCGGCGACGCCGGTCGCCGCCGTCAAGGCGCCCGAAAGGAACCCGCCGCCGTGCGGCGCGGCGGCTGGCGCACTCCAGGGGCCTGCCGGAGGCGGCGCATAGGCCGGAGCGGCGGGCGGGGGCGCGGCGGCGCGCTGATAGGCGCTCGCGTCATAGCCGGGACGTGGCGCCGGTTGGCCGCCGCCGAACAGCGACCGACCGAGATTGCCGAGGAAGTCCGTGTCCTGGGCGGGCTGGGCGACTTTGGCCTCGAGTTCCTGGATGCGCTGGGCGGCCGCGTCGAGGGCATGCTGCTGCACCAATGCGGTCTGCGCCAGCAGATAGGGCGCATAGGGCTGCGCGCGCGCCTCATCGGCGATGAAGGCTTCCGCCTCCGCGTCGCGCGGATTGGCCGCCGCCGCGCGGATGCGCTCGAACAGATCGGCGAGCACTTGGCGTTCTTGGGGGGTCATGGCGTTCTCCGTGTCGAGCCTCGCGGCTCGCGCGGTCGATATGGGGACGTCGCCGAAGGTTCCAAGTGGGGACGACCGCGCCGTCGCGCTTTACTCAGCGGTTGCAATCGCGTAGTCCATGCGCGCAATGAGCCCCGGTCCAGCCCATTGTCGCTGGCCGGGGTTTTGCGTTTTGGCGCTGGAGGAATCGCTCGGCGATGGCGAACGTGGTGGTGGTCGGCGCCCAATGGGGCGACGAAGGCAAGGGCAAGATCGTCGACTGGCTGTCGGTCGCCGCCGATGTGGTGGTGCGGTTTCAGGGCGGGCACAACGCCGGCCATACGCTGGTGGTCGACGGCAAGACTTACAAGCTCGCGCTGCTGCCGTCGGGGATCGTCCGGCCTGGCAAACTGTCGGTGATCGGCAACGGGGTCGTGCTCGATCCGCACCATCTGATCGACGAAATCGAGAAAATTCGCGCCCTTGGCGTGGAAGTGACGCCAAATAACCTCAAGATCGCCGAAAACGTGCCGCTCATTCTCGCGCTTCACCGGGAGCTCGACGCGTTTCGCGAATCGGCGGACTTCGGAGGCGTGAAAATCGGCACCACCAAGCGCGGCATCGGCCCGGCCTACGAGGACAAGGTCGGCCGGCGCGCGATTCGGCTGATGGACCTCGCCGAGCCCGAATCGCTCGACGGCAAGATTGCGCGGCTGCTGGCCCACCATGAGCCGCTCCGGCGCGGCATGGGCCTGCCGGCGCCGACGGCGGCGGCGGTCAAGGACGAGCTGATGGCGGCGGCGCCGAAAGTGCTGCCCTATATGGCGCCGACCTTCGAGCTCCTGGACCGACTGCGCCGCGCGGGCAAACGCATTCTGTTCGAAGGCGCGCAGGGCGCTCTGCTCGATGTTGACCACGGCACCTACCCTTACGTCACTTCGTCGAACACCGTCGCCGCGGCTGCGGCGACCGGCTCGGGTCTGGGACCGCGCGCGATCGGCTATGTGCTCGGCATCGCCAAGGCCTATACGACGCGCGTCGGGGGCGGGCCGTTTCCGACCGAGCTCGACAACGAGGTCGGCCGGCGGATCGGCCAACGCGGCGCGGAGTTCGGCACCAACACTGGCCGGCCGCGGCGCTGCGGCTGGTTCGACGCGGTGCTGACGCGGCAGACCGTCAAGACCTCAGGCATCGACGGCGTCGCGCTGACCAAGCTCGACATTCTCGACGGCTTCGAGACGCTCGAGGTCTGCTCGCGTTACCGACTCGACGGCGAGGAGATCGACTATCTTCCCGCCTCGCAGGCCGCGCAGGCCCGCGTCGAGCCGATTTATGAAACGATCGAAGGCTGGTCGGCCGTGACCAGCGGCGCGCGCTCATGGGCCGACCTGCCCGCGCAGGCGGTCAAATACGTGCGGCGAATCGAGGAACTGATCGGCGCGCCGGTCGCGTTGCTCTCGACGAGCCCCAAGCGGGAAGATACGATTCTCGTGCACGATCCATTCCAAGACTAACCCTTCTCGACGCGCGCGGCGGGGCGCGCCGAAGACCGGACCGAAGGATGGCAGACTACTATTCTCTGTTGGCGAAGGCCGTGTCCAACCTGCCCAAGGCTGGGCCGGAAGCGGCGCGCAAGGCGATCTACGATCGNNCTCCGCCGCCCGCCGCTGCGGCGGCGCGGCCTGCGCCCGCGCCGCCTAAACCCGCCGCGCCGCGCCCCCTGGGCGACGCGCCGCCGCGGATGCCGAGCTTCATCCCCCCGCCGCGCCCCG
>PLRT01000218.1:0-13138 GCA_003164915.1 Hyphomicrobiales bacterium
CCGCGACCGACAGCGCGCCTTCCGCTTCGGCGCGGGGCTGCGGCGCGACGGTTTCGGGCGGCGGCGCGACGGCTTCGGACGGGGGCGCGGCCGCCGCGACCGGCGCAGGCGGCGGCGCTTCGATCGGCAGACTGCCCGGAGGCGCGGCGTCCACAAGCGCAGACGCCGCAGCGGGCGCGGAGTCTTCTACCGGCGCGACGGATTGCGGCGGCGGCTCCTCTTCCCGCTCCCGTCGCGACGCCGGCGCCGCCATGACCTCGGCGTCGGTCAGCAGCGCGTGGGCGACGACGGCGGCGAGCGCGACGAAGAAGCCGGCGAGCGTCGCCAGCGCCACGGTCGGGACCTTCTTGGGGAAGGTCGGAGAGCGCGGCGCGCTCGCGCTGGCGATGATTCGCGCGTCGGCCGGGGCGGCGTTTTCGGCTTCGCGCGCCAGCGCTTCGCGATATTTCTNNATGTAGGACTCGAGCTGGTCGCTCGCCGTCTTGGCGTCGAGCTCGAGCGCGCGCAGATGAACGTCTTCGGCGTCGCCGTTGGCGACGGTCTTCGATTGCCTGGCCAGAGTGGCGCCGAGGCCGTCGACGTCGGCGGCGGCGAGCTTGGCGTCGCTCTCCAGGGCCGCGACCGTCTTCTCGGCCTCGATGCGGATCTCGGCGTCGAGACCGGCGAGTTCGCCGGCGAGTTCCTTCATGTGCGGATGCTGCGGCAACAGCGTGCGCGATTCCTGGGCGATCTGCGCCTTGAGCGCGACGCGCTGCTCGACGTAGCGGCGCAACGAATCGTCGTGCGTCACCTGCGGAATCTCGTCGAGCCGCCCGTCGCGCAGCATCGCGCTGAGCGACTGCGCCTTGGCGACGGCGCTCGCCTGGTTGGCGCGCGCGGTCGCGAGCTGGGTCGTCAGGTCGGCGAGCTGCTGGCTGGGCACCGTCATCCCGTTGGCGCCGGCGAGCAGGCCGGAGCTGGCGCGGAACGCTTCGACTTTGCTCTCGGCCTCGGCGACCTTGCCGCGCAGTTCCTCGATCTTGGCGGCGAGCCACTCGCTCGCCGATTTGGCCGCGTCGCGCTTGGCCTGTTCCTGCTCGTCGAGATAAAGGTCGGCGACCGTGTTGGCGCCGCGCGCCGCCAATTCCGGATCGCTGCTGGTGAACTCGATCTGCAGCACGCGCGACTTGGCGACCGGAAAGACGGTAAGCCGCGACAGGAACGCGTCGATCACGCGGTCTTCCGGCTTGCCCGAGCGTCCCCCGCTGATCAGCGACCAGACGATTGCGAGCGGGTTGGTCGGCTGAGGCGGATTGAACTCGATCCGCTGCGCGAGCTGCAACCGATCGACCGCCTTGCGCGCGAGTTCGGTCGTCGCGACGGTCTCCGCTTGGCTCTGCACCCCTTCGGGATCGAAGTTGGCGCTCGTGTCCAACCCGACCGCCTTGTCGGGTTGGGTGAAATAGCTCTCCTGGTTCACCAGCAGAACCTTGGCGACGCCGGTAAAGCGCGGGCCGATCGTCGTCACCGCGACGATCGCCGCGGCGGCGCAAGCGAGCGTCGGGACGACGATCCAGCGGCGACGGCGCCACACCATGTGGCCGAGCCGGCTGAGATCGACGGCCTCGCCGTGGGACGTCCCAGCGCCGCCTTCGTCGAGCCTGCCGTTCATCCGCCGCTCCAAATCGCCCACGCCGCAAACGCTCGCCCGTTTATCGGGGATTAAGGTTGCCGGCGGGTTAAGCGGCCGCGCGCGAAACCCGAGCGTTGGCGTTTCGTTAACCATGTCGCGGCTAAACCGTCGGCGAGCGGTTATGAACGCGCGGACCAGGTCATGAATCGAATCGTCGCCGTCGTCCTCGCCGTGGCGCTTGCCGGTCTGGGCGCCTGCTCGACGCCCCGCTACAGCGCCGACCTGTTGAGAACCCCGATCGACGCGCCCTACCAGCTCGCCAGCGGCGATCGGCTGCGGGTCATCGTGTTCGGCCAGGACAATCTCTCCAACTCCTATTCGGTCGACGGCGCCGGCAATGTCGCGATGCCGCTGATCGGCCTAGTCCGCGCCCAGGGCCTGACCACCGTGCAATTCGGCAAGGCCGTCGAAGGCAAGCTGAGGCAGGGCTTCCTGCGTGATCCCAGCGTTTCCGTGGAAGTGGAGGCGTATCGGCCGTTTTTCGTCCTCGGAGAAGTGACGACCGCCGGCCAATACCCGTTCGTCAACGGCATGACGGCGCAGAACGCCATCGCCGTCGCCGGCGGCTTCACCCCGCGCGGGGCCGAAGACAGCGTCGACCTGACGCGGATGATCGACGGGCGGCCGGTCACCGCCTCGGTGCCGCTCAGCTTCGCGGTCCGCCCGGGCGACACTATTCAAGTGCGCGAACGGTTCTTTTAGGAAATCGCGTTACCAAAACGCCATCGATCCTGGTGGATTTTTGCGATGGCGTCGTCCGAGCTGCAAGCGTTGAAACTTCGCGTCGTTCACGTCTTTCGCGCCCCGCTCGGCGGCTTGTTTCGCCATGTCGTCGATCTGGCCGCCGAACAGAGCGCGCGCGGCCATGAGATCGGCATGGTATTCGACGGCGACGCCGTCTGTCCGCGGGTCGAAGCCGCGCTTGCCCGCATCCCCGGCGGCCTGAAGCTCGGGTTGGCGACCATGCCGATCCGCCGCAATCCCGGCGTGCGCGACCTCGCGGCGATGGCGCGCTTCGCCGCATTCGTTCGCCGCGCCGCGCCCGACGTCGTCCACGGCCACGGTTCGAAGGGCGGCCTCTATGCGCGCCTGAGCGCGCTCGCCTATCCGAGCGGCGCGCTGCGCGCCTATACGCCGCACGGCGGCAGCTTCAACTATTACCCTGGCACGGCGTCTCACCGCCTCTACATGCTCGCCGAGCGCGCGCTGGCGCCGCTGACCGACGTGTTCCTGTTCGAGAGCGCCTATATCGCCGGCCGCTTCGACGCCTATGTCGGCGCGCGCAACGGCGTGCGCCGCATCGTCGCCAACGGCATCGGCCCGGCCGAGTTCGCGCCCGCGATCGCCAACGACGACGCCGCCGATCTGCTCTATATCGGCGAACTGCGCGCCGCCAAAGGCATCGACACGCTGCTCGAGGCGATCGCGCGCGTCGGCCGCGCCCGCGGCCTCATCCCGCGCGCCGTCCTGGTCGGCTCCGGCCCCGACCAGAGCCATCTCGCCGAACTGGCGCAGCGACTCGGCGTCGCGCCTTTCATCTCCTTCGCCGGCCAGATGCCGGCGCGCGAAGCCTTCAAGCTCGGCCGCGTGCTGGTCGTCCCCTCGCGCGCCGAATCCATGCCCTACATCGTGCTGGAGGCGGCCGGCGCGCGGGTGCCGATGATCGCCACCAACGTCGGCGGCATTCCCGAGATCTACGGTCCCCATCGCGACCGCCTCGGGCCGCCCGACCACCCCGCCGATCTTCAGGCGCGCATCGAGAGGACGCTCGCGATGCCGGAAGCCCAGCGCCAGGCCGAAGCCGCCGAACTCGCCGCCTACGTCGCCGAACGCTTCTCGATCCAGACGATGGTGAATTCAGTGATGGCGGGCTACGCCGAAGCGGCCGTCCATCGCCGCCATGCGATTGGCGCAGCGGCGCCCGCCGCGGCGCCCAACTGACCGCAGATTTCAGTCGAGACGCGCCATGCCCGCATTCCCCGCCCGCCAGTTGCGCCGGCCAGAGCCGCCGCCGGGCAAGCCGCGCCCCGAGCCGCAAGGCGACGATCAACTCGAGCGGCTCAAACGGGTCGCCGCCGAACCGGCCGCTCCGGCCGTGTCGCGCGTGGTCATCGCCGGGATCGTGCGCGCGATCGAGACGGCGCTGATCGCGCTGACCGGCGCAGCCGTCTACTTCCTCTATATCGTCCGCAATGTCGGCGCACAGCCGGGCTATCTGGCGGTGACGATCGGCGTCGCCGTGATGTCGATCGTCGTCTTCCAGTCGCTGCACGTGTTCAGCGTGCCGGCGTTCCGCAATCCGTCGCGCGCCCTCTTCCGCATTGCCGGCGGCTGGAGCCTCGCCTTCCTCGTCGTCTTCGCCGGCATGTTCTTCCTCAAGTTCAACGGCGCGTTGTCGCGTGTTTGGATCGCGACCTGGTTCCTCGTCGGCTTCGGCGCGATCGCCATCGAGCGCGTGCTGCTCGCGCAATTCGTCGCCCTGCTGGTCGGCGCCGGAAGGCTGCAGCAGCGCGCGGTCATCGTCGGCGGCGGCGCGATCGGCGCCGATCTCCTGCGCGAGCTCGCCAAGAACGACGAATCCGAAGTTCAGATGCTCGGGGTGTTCGACGACCGCAGCGACGAGCGCTCGCCCGACACCGTCGAGGGCTATCCCAAGCTCGGCAACGTCGACGACCTGGTCGAGTTCGCGCGCTCGACCCGCCTCGACCTCGTCATCTTCGCCCTGCCGATCACCGCCGAGCAGCGCATCCTGCAGATGCTGCGCAAGCTGTGGATTCTGCCGATCGACATCCGCCTCGCCGCCCACGCCAACCGACTGCGCTTTCGTCCGCGGTCTTATTCCTACGTCGGCAAGGTGCCGGTGCTCGACCTGTTCGACAAGCCGATTGCCGACTGGGACATCGTCATCAAGCAGGCGTTCGACAAATCGGTCGGCGCGCTGGCGCTGCTGATGCTGGCGCCGGTGTTCGCCGCAACCGCGCTGGCGATCAAGCTCGACTCGCGCGGCCCGGTGTTGTTCAAGCAGAAGCGCTACGGCTTCAACAACGAGCTGGTCGAAGTCTACAAGTTCCGCTCGATGTACGTCGACCGGCTCGATCCGACCGCAGCCCAGCTGGTGACGCGCGACGATCCGCGGGTGACGCGGGTCGGCCGCTTCATCCGCAAGACCTCGATCGACGAGCTGCCGCAGCTGATCAACGTCGTCTTCAAGGGCGATCTGTCGCTGGTCGGGCCGCGCCCGCACGCGATCCACGCCAAGGCGGCCGACCGCCAGTACGACGAGGTCGTCGACGGCTATTTCGCCCGCCACAAGGTCAAGCCGGGCATCACGGGCTGGGCGCAGGTCAACGGCTGGCGCGGGGAGACCGACACGCAGGAGAAGATCCAGCAGCGCGTCGAGCACGACCTCTACTACATCGAGAACTGGTCGATCCTGCTCGACCTCTACATTCTCGCCATCACGCCGATGTCGCTGCTGAAGAGCGGCAACGCCTATTGATCCCGACCGCTAGGCGGCCGGTCGCAACGCGCTCCCCATCCGCACGGCCTCCAGGCCCTCGAACAACGCGCTGTAGCGGCTGGCGACGTCGTCCCAGGTGAACTTCGCCGCGTGCGGCGGGCCGATCGCCGCCAGCCTGGCGCGCAACGCCGGGTCGCGGGCGAGATCGACAATCCCCCTGGCGATCGACGCCTCGTCGCCCGGATCGACCAGCAGCGCATGGCCGTCGGCGACCTCGACGGTGGCGGTCGCGTCGCTGGTCAACACCGGCGTCGCGCAGGCCATCGCCTCGAGGATCGGGATGCCGAAGCCCTCGTAAAGCGATGGAAAGAGGAAAGCCTCCGCCCCGGCGATCAACGGCGCGAGGAGCTCTTCGGCGACGTAACCAATGAACAGCGTTCGCGGCGTGTCCTCGGGCGCTTCCTTCTGGCCGAAAACGTGCGTCCGCTCGCGGCTGCCCGACACGACGAGCCACAGATCCTCGGGCAGATCCGGCAGGACCGCGCGCCACGCCCGCAACGTGCGCGCCAGGTTCTTGCGTCGATCGGCCGTCGCCTGCATCAAAAAATACCGGGCGGGCAATCGCAGCGCCGCCCGCGCCGCCGCGATCGCGTCGGGCGACTGCGGACGAAATCGTCCACAGACGCCGTTGCCGATGACCGCGATCTTTTCCGGATCGACCGCGACATGCTCGAGGATGCGCCGGCGCGAGAACTCGGAGACGGTCACGACCTTGGCCACCCGCCGGATCAGCGCCGGCACCAACGCAGCGTAGAGGCGCTGGAACGCCGGCGCGAAGCAGTCGGGGGCGTCGAGAAAGGCGACGTCGTGAACGGTGACCACCTGGCGCGCATAAGCGATCGGTCCCGTCGCCGAAGGCGACCACAGCAAACGGCCGCCGGTTCGCAATGGCAACGCCAGTTGCTCCCACAGGTGACCCTTGACGCCCCCGAGCGGACGCCCGGGCCTGATCTCCTTGACGTCTTCCAGCCGCCTTGTGACCTCGGCCGCGACCCTTTGCTGGCCGCCCATCTGGAAGGCGACGACCCTGGTGTTGACGGCAATGCTCATTTTCAAGCCCGATTGCTCGCGTCGGCGCGCTGCGGCCCCCGCCGCAGATCGCGCAGCCACCCCGCGGCGAGGGCGCGCAGGCCCCCGACGTCGAAGAGCAGCAGGATCGCGCCATAGAGCCCGCCGCCGCCGATCGCCGCCGCCGCGGCGGCGAGCGCCGCGGGATGCAGAGTGTTGAGCGGCCTGACCGCCGCCGCCATGACGAGCGTCGCCGCCGCGATCGCCAGCACGTCGCGCAGTCGCGGCCGGCTCGCGCGCCGGCGCAGCGCCATCGCCGCCGCGATGCAGAAGCCGACGCCCAGGCTGATCGCGTTGGCGGCCGCGAGCCCGTCGATGGTCGCCGTCGCGTCGGTGAAGCGCAGCAACGCGAGGTCGGTCGCCAGCGCGACGCACGCCGCCAGCGTCAGCGGCCAGGTGCGCCTTTCGAGCTGGAACACCGGATGGAACGCGGCCAGAGTCGTGCAATAGGCGAGGAACCCGGGCGCCACGAGCAGCGTCAGCCGCGCGAAATCGCCGCGATAGGCGGAAGGCACCACCAGCGCCTCGAAGGTCGGCGCCATCGCCATGTAGCCGCCGGCGAGCGGCGCCAGAACGGCGAGCGCGTAGATCATGTTGACGCCGATCTGGCGCTCGGCGGCCGCCCGGCCCTCGCTGCGTTCGCGCTCCAGCGCATACTGGAACAGCAGCAATTCGGGCAGCGTATTGGCCGCCTGGAAGAGCCTTTGGCCGAGGTCGGTGGCGAGCGACAGCTTGCCGGTCGCGACGGCGCCGAGATGGTCGAGCGCGACCTGGCGGTTGATCAGCGCAATCGATTGATAGATCACCAGCGAGATGACGATCGGTTTGGCGTAGACGAGGAACTCGACCACCTTGCGGCCGCTCACGCGCCGCAGGGCCGCGCCTGGCGTGCGCAGCGGCCGGCTGACCGCGATCGCTGCGATCAGGCTGGCGGCGGCGAGGGCGACGATCGTCGCCGTCGCGTCGCGCGTGACATAGGCGACCGTTACGGCGAAGGCGAAGGTCAGCAGTTGGCGCAGGCCGTAGATCGCGGTGAAGGCGCGCTCGAGCCCACGGGCGCGGAACTGCGCCCCGGCGTAGTCGACGCGATTGAGCGCGACCGCCAGAAGCGGCGTCATCGCCAGGAGGGCGCTCGACAGACCGAAGTTGACGCCGCTCGCCGCGACGAGCCCGAAGCCGACGAACAGCAGCGCGATGGCGCCGAGATAGCTCGCCTCGAGGCTCGAGGCGACGCGCACGCGCTCGTCATGGTCGCCCGAGAAGCGCAGGCTGGAATGGCGCAGCCAATCGAAGACCGCGCCGGCGAGCGTGTTCGCGGCGAGCGCGACCGTCGCATAGCGGCCGAACTCGGCCGGACCGAGCAGCGCGCTCAGCACGATGCCGAGCGCGAAATTGGCGGCTGAATTGAGGAAGAAGACGACGGCGAACTGCATGCGTGGCGGACCCTAGCCAATCGCCGTTAAGTTCGGCTTACGTCGATCGCACAGAGCCGCGCCGGTGACGGGTTGTTAACCACGGCGGTCGTAGCTGTCGTGGAGCGGCGCAGCGAGGGCTTTTTCCGTGACGATTGGCGTCGAGCCGTTGCGGCGACGGGTGCTGTGGCTGTTCCTCGCCGTCAGCGCCTTCGCGGCGATCGAACCGTCGCCCTACGAGGCGATGTTCGTCGTTTCGCTCGCCGTGTTCGCGTCCGGCGGTCTGCGCTTCGATCGAACGATGGTCCCGCTGATCGTCTCGCTCGCGCTTTACAACGCCGGCGGCCTTCTGTCGCTTGCGCCGTGGGTCGACGAATCCGAAAGCGTCACCTTCATCTTCATCAGCGTCTACATCGCGCTGACGACGGTCTTCTTCGCCGCGGCGGTCGCCGATCGCCCGGCCGAACGGATGGAGACGATCCGCAGCGGTTACGTCTTCGCTGGCCTGGTCGCCGCGGCTCTCGGCATTCTCGGTTACTTCGACGTCGCCGGAAGCGGCGCCTATTTCACCCTCTACGACAATTCGCGCGCGATGGGCCCGTTCAAGGACCCCAATGTCTTCGGCCCGTTCCTGGTTCCGCCGATGGTCTGGCTGTCGCAGGACCTCATCCTGCGACGCGCCGGCGCGCTGAGAGCCTCGCTCAAATTGACCGTCATGCTGCTCGGACTGCTGTTGAGCTTCTCGCGCGGAGCGATCATCGACTTCCTCGGCTCGAGCGTCCTGCTGCTCGGTCTCACCTTCCTCACCGCCGCCGCGCCGCGCGACCGCGCCCGCACCGTGGCGATCGCCTTCGCCGGCGCGGCGCTGATCGTCGTCGTCGTGATTGTCGCGCTGTCGGTCCCCGACATCCGCGACATGGCGCTCGAGCGCGCTTCGCTGACCGAGGATTACGACAGCGGCGTGCAGGGCCGCTTCGGCAACCAGTTGCGCTCGATTCCGATGCTGCTCGACCTGCCGTTCGGCTTCGGGCCGCTGCGCTTCGGCCACATCTTCCCTCAGGACCCGCACGAGGTGTTCATCAGCGCCTTCGCCTCGTTCGGATGGATCGGCGGCCTCGCCTTTCTCGCCTTTGTCGCGACGACGCTCTATTACGGCTGGCGGCTGTCGTTCCGCCGCTCGCCGCTGCAGCCGCAGGTCATCGCGCTATGGTCGGCGCTGTTGCCGCAGATCCTGCAGGGCGTGCAGATCGACACCGGCCATTGGCGCCACCTGTTCCTGATGTGCGGCTGTCTCTACGGTCTGGTGGCGGCCGAGCGGCGCGAGCGCGGGGGCATTGCGGCGAAGGCCGCTCCGCCCGCCGAGCCGCAGGCCGCCTGAGCGCGCCTCAGCCGCCGCCGACCGAGCGGCGAGGTTCGGCGCGAGGCGCGGCGGCTTTCGGCGCCTCGTCGCGCGAGGCGATCAGCCTTGGGCGACCTTCGGCGAGCGGCGCCGCCGCTTCCGCGCCGACCGCGCGCTTCGCCCACGCCCACACCAGAAGATGCCAGTTGCGGGTCATGAAGCGGCGCTCGACGAAGACGTAGTAGGTGAGGCCGACCGCGACGACCAGCGCCGCCGAGACGATGAAGATCGCCGCGACGCCGACCAGCGGCGCGTTGGGCGCAAGCCGGGCGGCAAGGCTGGCGACGACCTGCGTCACCTGCAGGTGGACGAGATAGATCGAATAGCAGGCGCCGCCGATCAGGCTGATCCAGGGCGAAGCGCAGAAGGCGCGGAAACCGGACCTCGGCGCGAAGGTGCTGACGAAGACGGCGGCGAGTCCGAGATAGACGAGCGGCAGCCGCACCGCCTCGCTCGCCTGCGCCACGTCCTGAGGCGCCGGCAGCATCGCGCAGAGCCCGAGGCCGAGCCAGCCGAGCGCGGTGGCGAAGGCGGCCGGCCGCGCTGCGATCCAGGCCGCCAGCGGCGCCCGCGCATAGGCGAGGACGATGCCGAGCCAGAAGAAGTTGAAGCTGTGCAGCAGCGAAAATTCGACGTGCGCCGGGCCGAGCGTCTTGGGGTCGAGGATCGAAAGGGCGACGCCGCCGGCGAAGAACGCCACGGCCATCGCTGCGCGCGCGCGCGCGCCGGCAAGGCGAGTCCACAGCCAAAACAGCAGCGGCGCGAGGATGTAGAACTGCACCTCGACCTCGAGCGACCAACCCGGCGGGAACAGCCGCGGGAACGTGCCCCAGACGAGATCGTGCAGATAGAACAGGCTGCCAAGCAGGCTGACATTGAGCGAAGCCGGCTGGACGTCGAAGCGACGCACGCCGTCCGGCACGTAGCCGGTCAGGCTGACGAACGCCCAGGTGGCCACGAGCAGGATGATGTAGGGCGGCTCGATGCGCATGACGCGCCGGCCGAAATACGCCTTGAGAAAGCCGCCGCTGAGCGGGCTGCTGCTGGCCTTGATCGCCTGGTTGGCGAGAATGAAGCCGCTGATCGCGAAGAACAGGTTGACCCCGAGCGGCGCGAGCTGGAGGTGCGCCTCGAGCGCGGTTCCGGCGAGCGCGTCGCGATAGCTGGCGAAGAAGCGCGCCGCACGCTCGAGCGAATGGCCGAGGATGACGAAGGCGATGGCGAAGAAGCGCAGCCCGTCGACTTCCGGCCGGTAGGCGCCCTGCGAGATCTTGCGCTGGAATCGCGACGGCAATCGGGCCAGCCAGCCGTGCGTGGCGGCGGCCAATTCCAACACGGCTGCGGACATCGCCACGATCTCGCCCTTTCCAAGGGCGCGACTATGCGTGGCAGGGGTTATCGGCCGCTTAAGCCGATCGCATAGCGGCGGGGTCGACGAAGGCGATCAGCGCGCCCTTGGCCGCAGCGGCGTCGACGATCGTCATCCCGTCGCGCCCGCGGGTCGGGACGCGATTTTCGGCCAGCAGCCGGCCGCAGGCCGCCAGATCGGCGACGGCGACCTGCGCCGCCGCCAGCCCCGGTCCGTCGGGCTCGGCGCCGTAGCGGGCGGCGAAGCCTGCGGGCGTCAGACACGCGACCGCGCCGCCGTCGATGGCGAATTCCAGGCCCTCGCCGACCGACCGCGGCGGCGCGTCGAGGAAGGCGGAGAGGAAGTCGCCGACCGCCCGCGGCCGCTCATGGACCAGCGTCAGCCCAGCGACGCCGAGCGCGCCGTTGGGATGGAGCTGAGCGGCCGGGCTCCAGAAGTTCTCGGGAAAATGCTGCTGACAAACGAAGAAGCCCGCTTCGGGCAGCGCCGGGCTGGCGGCGAAGGCGAGCGAAAAGGCGACCTCGACCTCGCCTCCGTCGGGCCGCCGCCCCTTGCGGGCGAAGTCGAAGCGCGCGAAGCCGCCGATCCCCGCTTCGTCGAAGCCGCGCCGGTCGGCCTCCGCGTCGGCGGAACGCATGACCATCATCGCCAACCCCTCGCGCTTGCCGAGATAGCCGGCGAGGAAGCCGGCGAAGGGATGGACCGCTTCGTTCGGATGGGGCGCGGCGAATTCGTCCCCCAGGCCGATCAGCTCGAGGAACGCGCCGTCGAATTGGACGATATGATTCTCGGTGCCCCAGGGATGGCGGTTGCGCGCCCCGACCTGGAAGCCGAGCCGGCGGTAGAGCGCCTCCTGTTCGCGGAGGTCGCGGGCGGCGATGACGAGATGGTCGATGGCGCGCGGCATGGCCCCGCCCCTTTGGAGATGGCTACCGCCGCGTTCGGCGATCTTGCGGCGGACGCGCCGCGGCGGCTGTGATAAACTATTCGGTTAGTGAAGTCGCGGCCGACGAGCCCTGTTTGTTGGAGAGCGCCGACATGAACGTCCCCTTCGCTTCCCGCGTCACCACCGCCGCCGAAGGCCTGCCGCGCCGCCGCTTCACCGTCGCCGAGGTCGAGGGGATGGTCGCGGCCGGGGTGATCGGGGAGGACGAGCGGGTCGAACTCATCGGGGGGGAGCTGGTTCCGATGTCGCCGAAGGGGCTTCGGCACGAAGTCGTCAAGACGGCGCTGCTCGATCGGTGGATTCGCATTCGTCCCGACGAATGCAGACTCACGCCGGAAACGACGTTCCGCCTATCCGCCGACACTTATCTCGAACCCGACGTCGTCATCTATTCTCGTTCGACGGGGCTGAAATGCCTCACCGGTCCGAGCGCATTGCTCGTCGTCGAGATCGCGGATTTCTCTTTGCGGTGCGACATGGGGCGCAAAGCCGCGCTCTATGCCAGTTTCGGCGTGCGCGAACTCTGGGTGATCGACGCGGTCAAGCTGACGACCCGCCTCTTCCGCGCTCCCGCAGAGAGCGGCTATGGCGAGACGCGGGACTTCGGCGCGTCGGATCGGGACGTCCCGCTGTTCGCGCCGGAAGCCTTCGCCCTACGCCTCGACGAACTCGACCTGAGCTGAGAGAGGTCGGCGCCTCACGCCGGCTGCTTCAACTGCACCACGCTGTGCCGCGTCGCGTCGGCGCTTTCGAAGAAGCGCTTGACGCCGCGCCCGGTCTGGCGAATGCGCTGCTCGTTCTCGGCAAGGGCGAGGCGCACCTAGTCGTTGCCGTGTTCAAGGAAGCTGAAACTGACGCCCGTTCCACACTATTGGCGGCGAATGCCAAATCGGAACATTCTCATGTCGCTGGAACAGAGGACATTCTCATGTTGCGTTGACACCGGCAGTCGATGAATCGACTCGTTCGGAAGATGCGATTACGGTGTGGAAGCGTACGAATTCGGAGGGCGGCATGGGCGTCACCAACCATGTCATCGAGCGCATCAAAGCCGGCCTGAAGAAATATCAGCCCATATTGGCGGATGCGAAGGCTCGCGATATCAGCGAGTCTGACACGGTCTTGATTGTCGGCGATATGCTGGCGGATCTCCTCGGCTATAAGAAGTATGTGGAGATCACCACCGAACTTGCGATCCGCGGAACGTCCGTTGATCTCGCCGTAAAGGTCGACGGCGACGTGCGCTTTCTGTTGGAGGCCAAATCTATCGGGACTGAATTAAAGGATATTCATGTAAAGCAAGCGATCGATTACGGCGCCAATCAAGGCATAGAATGGGTAATACTTACAAACGGGATAGCCTGGCGGCTTTATAGAATTCAATTTCAGAAGCCAATCGAAAAATATTTGGTCTCCGATTTGGACTTGCTGAAGGCCACTTCCAAGGATGAGGAAACGCTGAATTGCTTAGGCAATCTCAGCAGAGAGGGTTTCACCAAATCGTCAATGACCGAGTTATTTCAGCAGAACCAGGTCGTTAGTAAGTTTACCATCGCTGCAGTTTTGGTAAGCGATGCTGTAGTGCTGGCGACCCGACGAGAATTGCGTCGATTGTTCCCAATGGCCCGCGTTGATGCAGATGCGGTGCGAACGGTGATTCAGAATGAAGTCCTAAAAAGAGAAGTCGTTGACGGCGATGAAGCCGGTCTCGTGCAAGGGGATGTCAAGCGCGCGGCAGCTCGCGCCGCCAGG
>PLRT01000218.1:13260-14009 GCA_003164915.1 Hyphomicrobiales bacterium
CTTGTTCATCTCACGACTCCGATCGACGAACTTCTCTTCGTTTGAGGGGCAAGAGTCCGGGCGCCTTGTAGGCGCGGCCGTTGGCCGCGCTCGTTCGGGGGCGTCGACATCCGCCGAATGAGGCGCTCACGCGCCGAACGCGGTCAACGCCCGCGTCTACAAGAGAGCGGGGCNNGCGCTCACGCCGGCTGCTTCAACTGCACCACGTTGTGCAGCGTCTGGTCGGCCGACTCGAAGAAGCGTTTGACCCCGCGCGCCGCCTGGCGGATGCGCTGTTCGTTCTCGACCAGCGCCAGGCGAACGTAGTCGTCGCCGTGCTCGCCGAAGCCGATGCCGGGCGAGACGGCGACGTCGGCCTTCTCGATCAGCAGCTTGGAGAACTCGAGACTGCCGAGATGGCGGAATTTCTCCGGCACCGGCGTCCAGGCGAACATCGAGGCGCGCGGCGGCTCGATCGGCCAGCCGGCGGCGGCGAAGCTCTCGACCATCACGTCGCGGCGGCGCTTGTAGGTGGCGCGCATCTCCTTGATGCAATCGTCCGGGCCGTTGAGCGCGGCCGCGGCGGCGACCTGGATCGGGGTGAAGGCGCCGTAGTCGAGGTAGGACTTCACGCGTCCGAGCGCGGCGATCAGGCGCTCGTTGCCGACAGCGAAGCCCATGCGCCAGCCCGCCATCGAGAAGGTCTTCGACATCGAGGTGAACTCGACCGCGACGTCGAAGGCGCCGGGCGCCTGCAGCACCGACGGCGG
>PLRT01000034.1 GCA_003164915.1 Hyphomicrobiales bacterium
GTCTGCCACCAGGTATCGACGATCGGGCAACGGCCGTCGCCGACGACGCGGTGATACCATTCCCAGGCCTCGGGATTGATCGGCTCGCCGACCGAGCCGAGCAATTTCAGCGAAGCGCGGCTCGTCTTCTGCACCGGCGCTTCGCCGGCGCCCATCAGCGAGCGGATCGCGGTCGGCGCGGTGTAGAAGGTGTTGACCTTGTACTTGTCGATAATCTCCCAGAACCGGCTGACGCTCGGATAGTTCGGCACGCCTTCGAACATCAGCGTCGTCGCGCCGTTGGCGAGCGGGCCGTAGACGATGTAGCTGTGGCCAGTGACCCAGCCGACGTCGGCCGTGCACCAATAGACGTCGCCGTCGTGGTAGTCGAAGACGTATTGGTGCGTCATTGCCGCATAGACGAGATAGCCGCCGGTGGTGTGCAGGACGCCCTTCGGCGCGCCGGTCGAACCCGAGGTGTAGAGGATGAACAGCGGGTCTTCCGCGTTCACCTTCTCGACTGGGCAATGCGCGGAGACGCGCTCGAGCGCCTCGTGCATCCACACGTCGCGGCCCGGCGTCCAGGCGATCTCGCCGCCGGTGCGCTTGACCACCAGCACGTGCTTGACGCCCGGCGCCTTCTTCAGAGCCTCGTCGACATTGGCCTTGAGCGGCACCTTGCGGCCCCCGCGCAGGCCCTCGTCGGCGGTGACGACGATTTCCGACTTGGCGTCCTCGATGCGGCCGGCGATCGCGTCGGGCGAGAAGCCGCCGAACACCACCGAGTGGATCGCGCCGAGCCGCGCGCAGGCGAGCATCGCGTAGGCCGCCTCGGGGATCATCGGCATGTAGATGGTCACCCGATCGCCTTTGCGCACGCCGTGCCAATAGAGCACATTGGCGAACTTGTTCACCTGCTCGTGCAGTTCGGCGTAGGTGATCAGCTTCGACTCGCCCGGCGCGTCGCCTTCCCAGATGATCGCGGTCTGGTTGGCGCGCTTGGGCAGGTGGCGATCGACGCAATTGTAGGCAGCGTTGGTCTCGCCGTCCTCGTACCAACGGATCGCGACGTGATGGGAGTCCCACGAGATGTCGCGGACTTTCGTGTAGGGCTTGAACCAGTCGATGCGCTTGCCCTCTTCGCCCCAGAACCCTTCCGGGTCCTTGATCGAGCGCCGGTACATCTCCTGATAGCGGGCCTCGTCGACCCAGGCGCGCTTGGCCCAGTCGGCGGATACGCCGTACACCTTCTCGGACATCGTCTTCTCCCTGGCGCGCCCGCGAGCGCGCGTATGATCGGGCAATATGCCCCACCGCGGCGGCGCGCTTCAAGCCGGACCGGTCATGGCCTTTGGTCTTACGCCTTCGGCCGCAAAGGTTTTGCGCGCGCGAGCGCGAGCACGGCGCGCCATTCGTCGGCGGTCACCGGCTGGACCGACAGCCGCGAATTGACCACCAGGATCATCGTGGCGAGCCGCTTGTCGGCCTTGATCTCGTCGAGCGTCACCGGCCTTTCGAGCGCGCGGACCGCCTTGAAGTCGACCATGCCGAAGCGGCCGCTCGCGTCGGTCGGGTCCGGATAATAAGGCTTGGTCACGGCGACGACGCCGACGATCGCCTTGCCCTCGTTCGAATGGTAGAAGAACGCCTCTTCGCCGACCTTCATCGCCATCAGATTGAGCTTGGCGGCGTGGTTACGCACGCCATTCCAGCTCGTGCCCCTCTCGCCCGCGGCGACCTGATCGGCGAAAGACCAGGTCGAAGGTTCGCTCTTCACCAGCCAGTGGGCCATCTCACCTCGCCAGCGAGACGCCGAGCGCCTGGCGCCAGGGCGTAACTTCGACCGAGGCGAACAACCCCGCCTCTGCATAAGGGTCGGCGGCGAGCATGGCGCGCGTTTCCGCTTCGTCGAGCGTTTCGAAGACGAGCAGCGAGCCGATCGGCGTCTGCCCGGTCGAGTCGAGCAGCGCGCCGGCGGCCCTCACCTTCGCGCCGAGCGAAGCGAGATAGACGAGATGCGCCGGGCGACGCGCCATGCGCTTGACCAGGCTGTCGGGCTTGTCGATGCAAGTGGCGATGTAGATCATTCGTTTCTCTCGGCGTTTCGGCGAAACGCTAGGCGATCGCGCGCCTGCGGTCAAAGCGCGTCATCCCTCTTCCTCGCCCTTGAGCGGACGCGCGAGCAGTGCGCCGACGGCGTCGGCGGCGCCGATGCGGCCCTCGATCAGCGCTTCGACCGCGGCCGAGATCGGCATCTCGATCGCGCGCTCGCGCGCCATCTGCATCAGCGCCGCAGCGGTCAGCGCGCCCTCGACCAGCTTGCCGGCGCCGGCTTCGGCGACGCTCGCCCCGCGGCCCAGCGCCTGGCCGAACGAGAAGTTGCGCGACTGCGCGGTCGAACAGGTCAGCACCAGGTCGCCGAGGCCGGAAAGGCCCATCAGCGTCGTCTGCCGCGCGCCGAAGGCGGCCGCGAAGCGTCCAAGCTCGGCGAATCCGCGGGCGATCAGCGCCGCGACCGCGCTTGCGCCGAGGCCGAGCCCGGCGGCGACGCCGCAGCCGATGGCGAGCACGTTCTTCGCCGCGCCGCCGATCTCGACGCCGCGCGGGTCGGTCGAATGGTAGAGCCGCAGGTTCGGCCCGCTCAGCGCCGCCGCCAGCGCGCGCGCCAGCGTTCCGTCCACGCTCGCCAGCGTCACGGCGGTCGGCAGCCCGGCGGCGACGTCGGCGGCGAAGCTCGGTCCGGAGAGCACCGCCGCCGGCCAGCCCGGCGCCGCTTCGGCGACGACCTCGGTCATGAACCGATGCGAGCCGCGCTCGATGCCCTTGGCGCAGACGATCAGCGGCCGCGGCGACGAAAGCTCCGCCAGTCGCTTGGCGGCGGCGCGCGTCGCCTGGGCTGGAACCACCAGCAGCACCGCGTCGGCGGCGGCGAGCGCGCCGGCGTCGGCGGCGACGCTCACCGCGGGGGCGAGCGCCACACCCGGCAGTCGCGGGCTCGTCCGCGACCGAGCGAGTTCGGCGAGCGCGTCGGCGTCGTGATCCCAGGCGACGACCGCGCGGCCGGCCGCAGCTGCCGCATTCGCGAGCGCGAGGCCCCAGGCCCCCGCCCCCGCGACGCCGATCGTCGCAAACTTGCCCACCTGCCCCTCCGCGTTTCGCGTCGCGCCCGTTGAAACCATCCTCGTCGCGTCGACGCAACCCTCTGGCGGAGGTTCTAGCCAAATCGGTCGGTTGGCCCTAACTAGGTTGCGACGCGGCGGCGCCGGCCGGACCGGCCAAGCATAGAGATTCGGCGCAGGGATTCGGCGATGCAGGTTGACATCACGACGATCGTCTTCGCGCTGGTGGCGGTTTTCGTCGCCTGGAAGCTGCGCTCGGTGCTGGGAACCCGCGGTCCGGAGCCGCGGCCGCCACTGGATCGCCGCGTGGGCGGCGGGTTCGCGCCGCCGCCGCGAGGCGAGGTCATCGACCTCAAACCCGGTCCCGCGGTCGCGCCGACCGAACCGCCGCCGGCGCCGGTCGACCGTTGGAAAGGTTTCGCCCCGCCCGTCGCTGCAGGCTTCGAAGCGATCGCCGCCGTGGATCCGTCCTTCGCTCCCGACAGTTTCGTCAGCGGCGCGCGCACCGCCTATGAAATGATCGTCGGCGCCTTCGCCGCCGGCGACCTGCCGACGCTGCGGCGGCTGCTCGCCCCCGACGTGCTCGCCAACTTCGAAAAGGCGATTCGCGCCCGAACCGCCGCCGAGCAGACGATGACGACGACTTTGGTGTCGATCGACTCGGCCGACATCGTCGAAGCGCGGCTGGCCGGCTCGATCGCCTCGATCGCCGTGCGTTTCTCCGCCAAGCTGGTCTCCGTCACCCGCGACAAGGCGGGCGCCGCCGTCGAAGGCTCGCCGAACGACATCGTCAACCATCTCGATGTTTGGACGTTCACGCGCGACGCAGCCTCGCGTGATCCCAATTGGCTGTTGGCCGCGACGCAGACCGCCGGCTAGGCGAGCCATGGCGGCGAAGGCGAGAGCGCGGGTGAGCCCGCCAATGACGCCCAAGCCGCTTCCGCTGGCGTTCGAAGCGCTCGACGGCTTCGTCGACGACGACGCGCTCGCCGCCTTCGTCGCCTTTCGTGATTGGGCGCGCTTCGCCTGCGCCGGCGCGGCGCCGCTGCGCGCGGCCCGGCCGCCGTCGCCGAGGCTGATGGCGGTCGCCCGTGCGGCGCTTGCGGCGGCGAACGCCGACGCCGGCGCGGCGCGACATTTCTTCCTCGATCATTTCCGCCCCTGGCGGATCGTCTCCGCAGCGCCGGACGGGCTTGGCCTTCTCACCGGCTATTACGAACCGCTGATCGACGCCTCGCCGACGCCGACGCCCGAGTTCCGCGCGCCGGCGCTCGCCCGGCCGCGCGATCTCGTCAGCTTCGCCCCGGGCGAAGGGCCGCAGGGCTTCGATCCCGCGCTCGCCGGCGTGCGACGCCGCGCCGACGGGACGCTCGTCCCCTACCCCGACCGCGCGACGATCGAAGCGCAGGGCGGCGAGCCGGTCGCCTGGCTCGCCGACGCGGTCGAACTCTTCTTCGCCCAGGTGCAGGGCTCGGCGCGGCTGCGGTTCGCCGACGGGCGCGAGGAGCGCCTGGTCTACGACGGCCGTAACGGCCGACCCTATACGTCGATTGGCCGACTGCTGATCGAAGAAGGCGAGATCGCTGAAAGCGAAATGTCGTTGGCGCGACTGAAGGGCTGGCTGCGCGCCAACGGGCTCGCGCCGGGCGAAAAGGGCCGCGCGATCCTGCAGCGCAACGCCTCGTACGTCTTCTTCCGCCGCGTCGACGACGTCGACCCCGCGCTGGGGCCGATCGGCGGCGCCGGAATCGCCTTGACGCCGTTGCGCTCGATCGCGGTCGACCGCACGCTGTGGTCCTACGGTCTGCCATTCTGGATCGACGCCGCGCTGCCGTGGCGCAGCGACGCCGCGAGTCCGTTCCGCCGGCTGACGATCGCCCACGACACCGGTTCCGCGATCGTCGGCCCGGCGCGCGCCGACATCTTCTTCGGCGGCGGCGACGCGGCGGGCGGGCGCGCCGGCGCCGTCCGCCATCGCGGCGCGTTCGTCGTGCTGGCGCCGCGGGGGGACGAGCCGTGAAGGAAATGGCGGAGAGGCCAGCGCCGACGCGGCTGCGACGGCTCAGCCAGGAAGAGATCGCCCTGTGGATCGAGGTGGCCAAGAGCGTCGCGCGGCGACGCGGCGCGACCTTGCCGACGCTCGCCGCCCCACGCCCGGCGGTTGCGCCCGCAACCGGCGCCGCGGCCGAACCGACGCCGCCCGCCGCTGCGCCGGCGCAACGAAAAACGCCGGGTCCGCCGCCGCTCGCGCCGATCGAGCGACGGCTGAGGCGCGACCTCGCGCGCGGCCGCGCGGTCGTCGACGGCGTTCTCGACCTGCACGGCCTCAATCAGGCCGAAGCGCATCACGCGCTGGGCGGGTTTCTCATCCAGGCGCAGTTGCAGGGCTTCCGTCTGGTGATCGTCGTGACGGGCAAGGGCGGCCGCGGGCGCGTCGACGACGCCGACTGGCTCCACGAGCCCGGCGTGCTACGCCGTCTCGTCCCGCATTGGCTGCGCGAGCCCGACCTGCGCCCGGTCGTGCTCGGCTTCGAGGAGGCCGGCCCAGGCCACGGCGGCGCCGGCGCGCTCTACGTACGGCTGAGACGGCGCGACAGGCGATAACGGCGGCGCGGCAAGCCGGCCCGACCCGCGAACGCCCGCGCCCTTCCCGTATGATCCAGCCGAAGAAATCCCCTGGAACCAGGCTTCCAGCCTGTCGACCCGCGCGCATCTCGCCGGACCGAGGTTTGACCTCGCCACGGCGAGGCGCCAGAAGGCGCGCAGCGGCAAGGGGAGCCTGCGCATCATGGTTGAAAGCGTCGACGTTCTCGGTCTGGGCAATTCGCTGGTCGACATCATCGCCGAGACCGACGACGCCTATCTGCAGGCGCAGGACATGGTCAAAGGCGCGATGACGCTGATCGACGAGGAGCGCGCAGAGGCGCTCTACGCCGCGCGCGTCGCCCCACGCGTCGTCTCCGGCGGTTCGGCCGCCAACACAATCGTCGGCGTCGCCTCGTTCGGCGTCGTCGGCGCCTATATTGGCAAGGTCAAGGCCGACGATCTCGGCCGCGCCTTCATCGCCGACTTGCGCGCGACCGGCGTCGCCTTCGACACCGCTCCCGCCGCCGGCGGCCCCGCGACCGGACGATGCTTCGTCTATGTCACGCCGGACGGCGAGCGCACGATGAACACGTTCCTCGGCGCGAGCTCGCATCTCGCGCCCTCCGACGTCGACGAGGCGCTGGTGAAGGCGGCGCGCATCGTCTATCTCGAAGGATACATGTGGGACCGGCCAGCAGCGAAGGCGGCGTTCCTGAAAGCCGGCGAGATCGCGCGCGCGGCCCATCGTCGCGTCGCGCTGACGCTGTCGGATTCGTTCTGCGTCGACCGTTTTCGCGGCGAGTTCATCGACCTCGTGCGGCGCGGCGTCGTCGATACTTTGTTCGCCAACACCGACGAAATCCTGTCGCTCTATCAGACGCCGAGTCTCGATGAGGCGCTCGACGCGGCGCGGCGCGACGGGGTGGTCGCCGCGGTGACGCGTTCGGAGAAGGGCTCGATCGTCATCGACGGCCGCAACACGCACGAAGTCCCGGCGTATCCGATTGCGCAGCTAGTCGACACCACCGGCGCCGGCGACCTCTACGCCGCCGGCTTCCTTGCCGGGCTCGCCCGCGGCGCGGATTTAGAAGCCTGCGCGCGGCTCGGCGCGCTCGCCGCCGCCGAGATCATCCAGCATCTCGGCGCGCGGCCCGAGGTCGCGCTGTCCGCGCTCGCGCGCGACAGCGGCCTCGCGACGTAAGCCGAGCGAGCGCGCTCAGGCGCGCTCGCTGGCGAGATAGGACTTGAAATCTTCCATCGAGGCGAAGCGGAAAGCGCCGCCCGCCGTCTCGGCCTCGATCGAGCCGTCAGAGAAGATCTTGTAGTTGGCGCCGCCCGCGCTGTAGTGGCCGACCAGAGTCGGCGGCGCCCGCGACGCGGCGATCGCCTGCTCGAGTTCGGCGACGGTCGGCGGTGCGGCCGCGATGGCGCTGGTTTCGGCCTGCGCCTCCGCCGACGGCTCTTCGACCGGTTCGTCAAGGGGCGCGTGCTCGGCGAGCGGCGGCTCTTCGCCGTCCAGCGCCTCGTCCTCTTGCGCCAGCGCTTCGGAGTCTTCCTCCGCTTCGTGCGCCGACATCTCGTCGGGATGCGGCAACGCGGCGGCCAGTCCGGCTTCGTCCGGCAGTCCGTCGAGCGCCGCGGCGTAGCGCACGACATGGGTCAGCGCCTCGAGCCTGAGGATCGCGACGCCGACGGCCCACGTGATGACGCCGCCGCTGACGAGGACCACGCCGCAGGCGGCGTAGAGCAGGCCAAGCTCGGTCGGCAGCAGGTTGATGCTGGCCGCCAGGCCGGCGGCTCCCGCTGCGACGAGGATGATTCCTAAGATGAATGTGACGATCGTCATCTGCTTCCCGATTCGTCCAATCTATCAAACCTGGGGCCGAGCGCCAGATCGGCCGAGTTGCGGGGGACGGGGCGGCGCACTAACTATGATCTTGCGTGCGGACGACGGCGCTCGGTCGGCGCGCCATTTTCCGCGCAATTTGTTCAAGGAGCAACGTCGATGACCTTTTCGCTTCCCAACCTACCCTACGCCCACGACGCGCTCGCACCGTACATGTCGAAGGAAACGCTCGAATTCCATCACGACAAGCACCACCTCGCCTATGTCAACAACGGCAACAACCTTCTCAAGGGCTCCGAGTGGGAAGGCAAGTCGCTCGAGGAGATCGTTCGCGGCTCATACGGCAAGAACGCCGCTCTGTTCAACAACGCTGGTCAACATTACAACCACTCCCAGTTTTGGAAGTGGATGAAACCGAACGGCGGCGGCAAGATCCCCGGCGCGCTCGAGAAGGCGCTGATCGATTCGTTCGGCTCGGTCGACAAGGCCAAGGAAGACTTCATCCAGGCCGGCGCCACCCAGTTCGGCTCGGGCTGGGGTTGGCTTGCGGTCGTCGACGGCAAAATCGTCGCAAACAAGGCCCCCAACGGCGAGAGCCCGCTCGTCCATAACGGCAAGCCGATCCTCGGCGTCGATGTCTGGGAGCACTCCTATTACATCGACTATCGCAACCGGCGGCCCGACTACCTCAAGGCGTTCGTCGACCACCTGGTGAACTGGGAATACGTCGCCGAACTCTATCACGCCGCGGCTGGCTGACCGCGCCGGACGCGCAGCGGGCTCGTCGATCCTCGAGCCCGCCCGCTCCGCCGGCGTCTCGGGAAGATCATTCGGTGAGATTGATCTTCTTGTCCTTGCACAGTTCGACGCCCTGCGCGTCGGTCACCGCGCCGTCCTCGAACACCGCGTGCAGATCGAACAGGCACGCCTTGTCGTGCGCGAGATGCGCGACCGTCTTCTTGCCCGCGGCGAGCGGACCGGCGATTTTCTTGCTGTCGGGCGTTCCTGAAATCGCGGCGACCAGCGAAGTGAGGCCGACCTCGCGGCTGTTGATCACCTCGACGGCGATCGTCGCTTCGGCAGGCTTCTTCGGCTTGGGCTTGGGCTTCGGTTTGGCCGCCGTGGAATCCGCCGCCGGCGCGGCGCCAGCCGAATCGGCCGCCGGCAGCGGGCTGGTCTGGGCGAACCCGGCGCCTGCCGCCAGCAGCGCGCCGCCGCACAGCGCGCAGACCGCCAAGGTCAACTTCCGTTTCACGTTCATGCCGCATCCTCCGCTCGTGGCGCGAATCCGTTGCGCCCCGCAAGCGCCCGGAACAATGGCACTATCGCGCCCCGAGGAAAAGGGCGGCGACGCGCTCCGTCACGCAGCGGGCGCGGCGAAACGGCGCGCCGCGGCGTTGAGCATCGGCAGCGCGTCCTCGATCTTCTCGGCGACGAGATAACGGACTTCGAATTCCTCGCGGATAAAGCCGAGGTTTCGCATGTGGGCGAACAGCGCCAGCAGCGGCCGCCAGAAACCGTCGATATCAGCGAGAAGCACGGGCTTGCGATGGCGCTGCAACTGCGCCCAGGTGAGCTGCTCGACCAGTTCTTCGAGCGTGCCGACGCCGCCGGGCAAGGCGATGAAAGCGTCGGCGCGATCGAACATCGCCTGCTTTCGTTGATGCATCGAATCGACGACGACGCGTTCCTGCGCGCCGACCAGCGCGTGTTCGCGCTCCAGCAGAAACTTGGGGATAATCCCTGTCACGCGTCCACCCGCCGCGAGCGTGCTGCGCGCGACGCGTCCCATCAGCCCGTCGCCGCCGCCGCCGAACACGAGCCCGACGTCGGCTTCGGCGAGCGCGCGGCCGAGCGCATCCGCGGCGTCCGCGAAACGCGGATTCGCTCCGGCGCTCGAGCCGCAATAGACGCAGACGCTACGAATGGAGTTCATGAGGCGATCCGCCGCCGAGGCCGCCGCGCGAGTCAAGCCGCCGCGCGGCGGACGAAGCGGTCGCGCCTTACTTGGAGCGACGACGACGTTGCTGTCCGAGTCCCATCTGCTTGGCGAGCGCCGAACGCGCCTTAGCGTAAGCCGGCGCGACCATCGGATAATCGGGCGGCAGGCTCCACTTCTCGCGGTATTGCTCAGGCGAAAGATTGTATTGCGTCCGCAGATGGCGCTTCAACGACTTGAACTTCCGTCCGTCTTCCAGACAGATGATGTAGTCGTTGGTGATCGACTTCTTCGGCGACACCGCCGGCTTGGCCGCCTCCGGGGCCGGAGCCGCCACGCCGCTGGCGACGCGCACGATCGCCGCATGCACTTCGTTCAGAAGCGCCGGAAGTTCGCTGGCGGGCACCGAGTTGTTGGCGACATAGGCCGAAACGATCTCGGCCGCGAGTTCAACGTGATTATTCGATTCGCTCATACCGAAAGAAGCTCCCGATGCGCCGCAACAGATTCGACGACCTCTTCGTCGGAGACCATGCCGCGACTCAAGATGTTCAGAAAACGCCGACACTCGAATCGTGCGCTTACAGAACGCCGTTCTTTTATCGGCAAACAATGACCAATTCAAGACTGATTCGGCGCCCGTTGCTCAGGTTTTCGTCAAGTTGAAGTCGCGATTATTGTCGACCCGGCGGCGGCGGCGCAAGAGTTTCGTCAGCCAATAAGGGCGCGGCCGGACGGTCCGCAGTGCGCCGCCCTCCCGCGGCGTCGGTCGAGGGGATGCTTTCCCGACCGTTCGCCCCTATATCTGGGCGAATTTCCCGCAGGATCCCATGCAACAGCCGAATATCTCCAGTTTCTTCGCCGCGCGCCGGCGCGGGGACGGACAGGGCACCCTCACCGGCACGGCGCGACGACTGTGGCCTTACCTGTGGCCGGCCGACCGCGGCGATCTGAAGGCGCGCGTTGCGCTGGCCGTGGTGCTGATGATCCTCTCCAAGCTGGTGACGGTCGCCACGCCCTACGCGCTGAAATGGGCGACCGACGCGCTCGCCCCGCTGCCGAGCGGCGGCGCGCCCGCCACAGGCGCGCTCGCCGGCGCGCTGGCGTTGACGACGCTCTACGGCGTCATGCGCATCCTGATGGCGCTCACCCAGCAGGGCCGCGACGCCCTGTTCGCCGCCGTGTCGATGAACGCGGTGCGCCGCCTCGCCAACGAGGTCTTCGTCCACCTCCATCAGCTGTCGCTGCGCTTCCATCTCGAGCGCAAGACCGGTGGACTGACGCGCGTTCTCGAGCGCGGCCGCAACGCGATCGAGACCATCGTGCGCACCTCGATGCTGATCGCGGCGCCGACGGTGGTCGAATTCGCGCTGATCTCCGCAGCGTTCCTCTATTCGTTCGACTGGCGCTACGTGGCGGCGATCACCGCCACCGTCATCGTCTATTTGGTCTACACGACGATCGCCACCAACTGGCGCATCGGCATTCGCCGTTCGATGAACGAGAGCGACACCGACGCCAACACCAAGGCGATCGATAGTCTGCTCAACTTCGAGACGGTCAAGTATTTCGGCGCCGAGAAGCGCGAGGCGGCGCGTTACGACCGCGCAATGGCGCGCTACGAGCGCCTCAGCGTCAAGACCTATGTCTCGCTGGCGGTGCTCAACGCCGGCCAGGCGGTCATCTTCACCATCGGCATGGTGGCCGTGCTGGCGATGTGCGTCCACGGCGTCCGCAACCATCACAACAGCGTCGGCGATTTCGTGCTGCTCAACGCGATGATGCTGCAACTCTACCAGCCGCTGAATTTCATGGGCATGGTCTACCGCGACATCAAGCAGGCGATCGTCGACATCGAGATGATGTTCGTCATTCTCTCCGAGCGCCCCGACGTCGCCGACCGGCCGGGCGCCAAGCCGCTCGTCGTCTCCCACGGCGCGGTGCGGTTCGAGAACGTCGATTTCGCCTATGACCGCGAACGCCGCATCTTGCGCGGCGTTTCCTTCGAGGCGCCGGCGGGACGGACGGTGGCGATCGTCGGCCCTTCGGGCGCAGGCAAATCGACGATTTCGCGCCTGCTATTCCGCTTCTACGAGCCCTCGTCGGGCCGCATCACCATCGACGGCCAGGACATCGCCGAGGTGACGCAATCGAGCCTGCGCGCCGCGATCGGCATGGTGCCGCAGGACACGGTGCTGTTCAACGACACGATCCTCTACAATATCCGCTACGGCCGCGACGACGCGAGCGAGGCGGAAGTGAACGCGATCGCCGAAGATGCGCAGATCGACGCCTTCATCCGTTCGCTGCCGCTGGGTTATGGATCGATGGTCGGCGAGCGCGGCCTCAAGCTGTCGGGCGGCGAGAAGCAGCGCGTCGCCATCGCACGCACCATGCTGAAAGGGCCGCCGATCCTGCTGCTCGACGAGGCGACCTCCGCGCTCGACAGCTTCACAGAGCGCGAGATCCAGGCGGCGCTGGAGCGGGTGTCGAAGGGCCGCACCACCATCATCATCGCCCATCGGCTGTCGACCGTCGTCCACGCCGACGAGATCCTGGTGCTCGACAAGGGCGTCATCGCCGAGCGAGGCGCGCACGACGAGTTGCTGGCGTTGGGCGGCATCTACGCCGGCCTGTGGAGCCGCCAGCGCGAGGTCGACGCCGCCGAGGAAGCGTTGCGGCGCGCCGGGGCTGCTGAAAAGGACGAGACCATCGAAGAGGACGCGGCGCTCAGCGCGGACGGGGCGCTCGCTGGAGAAACGTCGCTCGAGGGCAAAGCGGACGGCAAGGCCTAGTCGCTCGTGACATTTACAGCGATTGGCGCCAGAACACCGGCCTCGCCGCGAGATTTTCCATGTCGGTCGTCGACTCCATCCGCCGCCAGCTGACGCCCGTCCACCCGCAGGGCTACCTCTTCATCGCTGCGTTCGCCGCGGCGACGCTGATCTGCGGCTGGATCTGGACGCCGCTGTTCTGGATCGGCCTGATCGCGACGCTGTGGTGCGTCTATTTCTTCCGCGATCCTGCGCGGGTGACGCCACTCGGGCCAGAGCTGGTCGTCGCGCCGGCCGACGGGGTCGTTTCGTTCGCCGGCCCGGCGACGCCGCCGCCGGAACTCGGCCTCGGCGCCCAGCCGTTGCAGCGCGTATCGATCTTCATGTCGGTGTTCGATTGCCACGTGAACCGCGCGCCGGTCGAGGGGCGGGTCAGGCGCGTCGTCTATCATCCCGGACTGTTCCTCAGCGCCGATCTCGACAAGGCGAGCCAGGCCAACGAGCGCAACGGCGTGGTGATCGAGAACGCCGCCGGCCCGTTCGGCGTCGTCCAGATCGCCGGCCTGGTGGCGCGCCGCATCGTCTGCTTCACCCAAGAGGGCGCGCATCTCTCTGCCGGCGACCGATTCGGCCTGATCCGCTTCGGCTCTCGCGTCGACGTCTATCTGCCCGACGATGCGCGTGTCGTGATCGGCCTCAACGCCCGGGCGGTGGCGGGCGAGACGGTGATCGCCGAATTCGGCCGCGGCGGCCCGCCGCGCCAATTCCGCCAAAGCTGACGGGCGCCGGCCGATGAGCGACCTGCCCCCGTCGCAACCGCTGCGGACCCGCCCGCCTTTCCGCGCGGTGCCGCTGAGGCTGTTGGTGCCCAATCTGGTGACGCTGCTGGCGCTGTGCCTCGGCCTGACCGCGATCCGCTTCGCCTTCGAGGGGGCGATCGAATGGGCGGTCAGCGCCATCGCCGCCGCGGCGGTGCTCGACGGGCTCGACGGCCGTATCGCCCGCGCTCTCAAGGGCACCTCGCGCTTCGGCGCCGAGCTCGATTCGCTGGCGGATTTCGTCGATTTCGGCGTCGCGCCAGGGGTCGTGCTCTATGTCAGCGGCCTCGACGCGACCAAGAGCCTCGGCTGGCTGGCGGCGCTCGTCTTCGCCATCGCCTGCGCGCTGAGGCTGGCGCGGTTCAACGTCACGCTCGACGACCCGAACATGCCGCCCTGGCGCAAGAACTTCTTCGTCGGCATGCCGGCGCCGGCGGGCGCGATCGTCGGCATGCTGCCGATTTATCTGCGCCTGCTGCTGACCGACCCCGCGAGCCCGCCGCGCTTCGTCGGGGTGGAGATCGCCTACGTCCTCGGCGTCGCGCTGCTGATGGCGAGCCGCGTGCCGCATTTCTCCGGCAAATCGCTGGGCCGCGTGCCGCAGGCCTATGTCGCGCCGGTGCTGATCGCGCTGGCGGCGGCGCTGTTGCTGATCGTCAACTTCCCGCTGCAGTCGCTGGTCGCGCTGTCGCTCGCCTACCTCGCCACGATTCCGCTCAGCGTGCGGCGGTACCTGGCGATGCGGCGGCAGAACAGTTGAAGCCAGACCCCACAGACCGCTTTGCCGTTTCCCAGCGGCCCGATTTCATATAGGGTTCGCGTGTTTTTCGCCGGGCTGTCTCGTCGGTCGACGGGTCATTGACCGTTGCCCACGTCGGCTCGGCGCCCGTAAGAAAGGTCCAAATGTCGAAGGAAGAACTGCTCGAATTTCCCGGTTTCGTCGTCGAATTGCTGCCCAATGCGACGTTCCGCGTCAAACTCGAAAACGATCACGAGATCATCGCCCACACCGCCGGCAAGATGCGCAAGAACCGCATCCGCGTGCTTGCGGGCGACAAAGTGCTGGTCGAGATGACGCCCTATGACCTGACCAAGGGCCGCATCACCTACCGCTTCAAGTAAGGCGCCAGTCATGGCCGCCCCGCGCGCCAGGAGCGCTGCGTGACCGACCGTCCTCCCTTCGTCCTCGCTTCCGGCTCGCCGCGCCGTCTGGCGCTGCTGGCGCAGATCGGCGTCGAGCCCGATATGGTGATCCCCGCCGACATCGAGGAGACACCGCGCCGCAACGAGTCGCCGCGCGGGCTCGCGCAGAGGCTGGCGGCCGAGAAGGCGACGATCGCCGCGGCGGCGGCGCGCAAGCGGCCGGAGCTCGAGGACGCGATCACGCTGGCGGCCGACACCGTCGTCTGCGTCGGACGGCGCATCCTGCCGAAGTGCGAAATCTATGACGAAGCGGTGGACTGCCTCAGCCTGCTGTCGGGCCGCGCCCACCGGGTCTACACCGGCGTGACGCTGGTCACGGCGAGCGGCGGCCAGCGCAATCGGCTGGTCGAGACTCGCGTCCGCTTCAAGCGGCTCTCGCGCGCCGAGATGAACGCTTATCTCGCCAGCGGCGAATGGCGCGGCAAGGCGGGCGGCTACGCGATTCAGGGCTTGGCGGGCGCGTTCGTGCTGCGCATCATCGGCTCCTACTCGAGCGTGGTCGGCCTGCCAATCGCCGAGGCGGCGAACCTGCTGGCCGGCGAGGGCTATCCGGTCCATCGCCACTGGACGCCAGGCGCATGACCGCGCCGCTCGCCACCCCGCGCGCGCCGCAGGCCAAGGTCAGCCAGCGCAAGGGCTGCGCGATCTGCGGCAAGCCGCGCGACCCGCGCTACGACCCGTTCTGCTCCAAGCGCTGCGCCGACGTCGACCTGCACCACTGGCTGAGCGGCGCCTATGTCGTGCCGGGCGCCGCGACCGCGACCGCGACCGACGCGCCGGAAGGCGAAGAGGACTGAAGCGCCGTCACAGCGCCGGGCGGCGCTTCTTGTCGGCGGCCAGCTGGCGGCGGTTGGCCTTGGAGAAGCTGTCGGCGGCGGTCATGTACACCAGCAACGCCAACGAAGCCCAGGCGGCGACCAGCGCCAGCGAAATGACGAAGGCGTAGCCGAAGACGACGGCGCCGAGGACCCCGGCGAGAATGCAATTGGCGAGGAAATAATATTTCGCGTCGGGGCCGCCGTAGATCGCGTCGCGCACCAACCAGCCGACGACGGGAACACGAAGAGCGACCTGACCAGCCGTTGCCATTTCGACGCCTTTGACGGGAGCCGCCCAGAAGCGGGCTCCCCCGATGTCATTGACGCAGGTCAATCCGTCAACTGCGACAAACTGTCTCAGCCACCGGGCGGGGCCGCCGCCCCCGCTTGGAGTCCCCGCACGCCGATCTTTCCTTCCGCGCAGGCGATGGCGAAGGCGTAGATGCGAGCGACGTCGTCGAGCCGTTCGAGCCGGCCGGACGCGCCGCCGTGACCCGCCTCCATCGCCGTGCGCAGCAACACCGGGCCGCCGCCGGTCATCGTTGCCCTCAGCCTGGCGACCCATTTCGCCGGCTCCCAATAGGTGACGCGCGGGTCGGTGAGGCCGGCGAGGACGAGAATCGCCGGATAGGCTTGCGGCTTGACGTTGTCGTAGGGGCTATAGCCGCGGATGGTCGCGAAGGCTTCGGCCGAACGGATCGGATCGCCCCATTCGCGCCATTCCGGCGGCGTCAGCGGCAGGCTGGCGTCGAGCATGGTGTTGAGCACGTCGACGAACGGCACGTCGGCGACGATGCCGGCGAACAACTCGGGCGCCAGATTGGCGACGGCGCCCATCAGCATGCCGCCGGCGCTGCCGCCGTGCGCGACGACACGGTTCGGCGCGCCATATCCCTGGGCGACGAGATGGCGGACGGAGGCGATGAAATCGCCGAAGGTGTTAGGCTTGTGCGCGAGCTTGCCCGCCTCGTACCAAGCCCAACCCTTGTCGGCGCCGCCTCGGACATGGGCGATCGCGTAGACGAAGCCGCGGTCGACCAGCGACAGGCGGTTGGTCGAGAAGCCCGCCTCCATCGCGTGGCCGTAGGCGCCGTAGCCGTAGATCAGCAGCGGCGCCGTACCCTCGAGCCGAAGGCCGCGGCGATAGAGCAGCGAGATCGGCACGCTTTCGCCGTCGGCCGCGCGCGCGAAGACGAGCCGCGTGACATAGGCGGAGGCGTCGAAGTCCTTCGGCGTCGCCTGCTTCTTGCGCAGGATGCGCTGACGCTCGCCGACGTCGTAATCGTAGACCTCCTGGCTGCAGGCCATCGAGGCGAAGCTGAAGCGGAAGGTCGGCGAATCGAACTCGTAGACCGTCTCGAGCGCGAGCGTATAGGTCTGCGCCTCGAAGGCGATCTCGTGAGCGCTCGCGTCGGCGAGCGCGTGGACGACGAGCCGCGGCACGTTGTCCTCGCGCGCCAGCAGGACGAGAAAATGCTCGAACAGCGTCGCATGCTCGATCAGCCGCCCCGGCTTGTGCGGCACGAATGGGCGCCAGTTCGCCTCCTCCGGCGCCTCGCGCGGCGCGACGACGATCTGGAAGTCGGACGCGCCGCCGCCGTTCGTGCGGATGTAGAAGACGTCGCCGTGGTCCATCGCCTCGTAGCGGAAGCCCGGCCGGCGCGGCGCGATCAGCCGCGGCCGCCCGGCGGGGTCGTCGAGATCGACGACATGGGTCTCCGACGAATCGTGGCCATGGACCGAGATCATCGCCGCGCGGCCGAGCCGCGTCGGCCGGATGGCGATGAACCAGGCGGGATCGGCCTCCTCGAACACCTCGACGTCGTCGCTCTGCGCCGTCCCCAGCCGATGCAGCATCACCCGCCAGGGGCGATGGTNNTACATCTCCGAGCCCTTGTCGTCCGCGGCCCAGGCGAGCTTGCGGTGGTCGGGCGAATGGCGAGCGGCCGCAAGGTGGAAGAACGCCTTGTCGTCGGCGCGGGCGTCGCCGTCGACCAGCACGGTCTCCCGGCCGCCGTCGCGCGGCTTGCGGCAGACGATGCGGTGCTGGCCGCCGTTGCGGAAGCGCGAATAATAGGCGTAAGGCCCGTCGGACTGCGGGACGTCGCTGTCGTCCTCCTTCAGCCGGGCGCGCATCTCCCGCGCGAGCTCGCGCTGCAGCGCGCGGGTCGGCGCCAGCGCGGCGTCGGCGTAGGCGTTCTCCGCTTCAAGCAGCGCGCGAATGTCCGCCGGCAGCGCCGCCGGGTCGCGCAGCACCTCGCGCCAATTGCCGGCGCGGATCCAGGCGTAGTCGTCGACCCAGGCGACGCCATGGGCGTGGCGCTGCTCGGGGCGTGTGGCGGCGATCGGCGGCGTCGGCGCGCCGCGCTGCGCTGTGTCGGTCATGGCGGCGGGGCTCCCGGTCGGGGCGAGGGTATTGCCACGGCCGGGGCGGGAGGGGAAGAGCGGCGCGGGGGCGCCGGGCCTGTCCGCCTGTCCGGCCGGCGCAAACGGCGACCGCTGCGCTTGACCGGTTCGCCGCGTTTTGACAAGGACTGCGCCGGGCCTGTTTCGCATGGGTCACTTGAAAGAAGGCCCATCCGAGACGGACTCGGTCTGTCGCCGCCGGGCGACCGCGGTGGCGCGGGGCATGGGGACGGCTGTAATCCCCGGAGGGCGCGGGCGCCCAGGCGCGCGCGGCGGCCGAATCAGCGCGAGGTCGTTCGATGACGGAATTTGCGAACGGCGCGTTCAAGCTGGGGCGCTCACGCGCCGCGACGATCTACGACGTCGCCCGACGGGCCGGCGTCTCGCATCAAACGGTCAGCCGACTGATCGGCGGCTTCGAGGGAATCCGCCCCGAAACCCGCGCGAAGGTCGAAAAGGCGCTCCGCGAACTCGACTACCGGCCGAACGTCGCCGCGCGCTCGCTGACGATGGGCCGATCCTGCCGGATTGGCGCGCTGACGCACGAGATCGACAAGATCGGCCCGAGCCGGATCATTCAGGGCGCCGCGGCGGCGGCGCGCCGGGCGGGTTACGTTCTCGACATCGTCACGCTCGACATGGCTGACGAAGCCGCGATCGCCGAAAGCCTCGACCTCATCCGGCAGCAGGATCTGGCGGGCGTGCTGGTGTTCGCTTCGACGGACGAGATGATCGACGCCTTCCGCAAAAGCCGATTCCGCGTGCCGGTCCATCTGTCGATCGACGGTGAGGGGCGTGAAGAGACTTCGGCGCAACCGCTCGAGCTTGCGGAACTCGAAATGCTCGTCGACCTGCTGTGGCGGGACGGTCACCGCCGGTTTGCGCACATCGCCGGACCGGCGAACTCGCCCGCGGCGCGCAACCGCGAGTTCGCCTACGAACAGGCGCTGGCCCGTCGCGGCGTCCGATCGCTCGGCGCGGTTCGAGGCGACTGGTCCTCCGAGGCGGGCTATCGCGCAGCCTCCGATTTGCCCGGGGACGCAACCGCCGTCATCGTCGCCAACGACCAGATGGCGCTCGGGGCGCTACTCGCGCTGCAGAAAGCCGGCGTGGCGGTGCCGGCAGACGTCTCGGTCACCGGCATCGACGACATCCCCGAGTCGGCGTACTTCTACCCGCCGCTCACCACCGTCCGGCTCGACCTGGTGGCGCAGGGCGCCATCGCGGTCGGCGAACTCTTCGCCTTGATCGGCGTGGAGGCGGACGCGCCAACCGTATTGCCGCGCCCTCACCTCGTCGTACGGGCGTCCAGCGGGGCTGCGCGGGGCTGATCGTCGGCGGACGGGAAGCGCTCGACGAACTCGCGCCACCGGTACGGCTCGATGGTGATGCGCTCGTCCGCCACGGCGACCTCAACGGCGGCCGCCGACTGGTTGATCAGGGTGACTCCGGAGGCGGTGCGGATCGCCTCGACCTGCTCCGGCAGCGCGGGCAGAACGGGGCGCACACCGGCGAGCGCCAGCGCGCGATCAAGCACCACGGCGATCGCGGACCGATCGAGCTGCGCGGCGACATGGATCGACGACCCGTCGCCGAAGCCGTGTTCGACGATGGCCGGCGCCCCGTCGTCGAATGCGGCCGTCACGACCGCGCCATCGAGGCGGAGCTCCTCGCGCAGGCCCCGCGCCCGGCCGATGCACTCGCCCTGCTGCAGGATTGGCGCGGCGTCCGCATCGGCGACGCCCCAGAAGTCGATCGGCGCCGCGCCGAACACGACGCCGAGCCCCCGGGCGAAGCCCCCGGGGCGGAAACGGTCGTGCTGATCGACGACGTCGGTGAACGACGTCGTCGCCAGGACCCCGCCGTTCGCGACAAAGCGCGCAATATTGGCGCTGGCGCGCTCGTCGAGCAGGTAGAGCGCGGGCGCGATCACCAGCTGATACGCGGAAAGGTCGTGCGACGGATGCGCGAAATCGAGCTGGACGTGCGCGCGATGGGTCGCTTCGTACCAGTCGCGCAAAATCCGCTCGTAGTCGAGCGCCGCCGGGTGGTCTGGCTGATTGAGCGCCCACCAGTTCTCCCAATCGATGAGGAGCGCCACCTCGGCGGGCCCAGTGGCGACGGGCGTCCGCGCCGCGCAGCGCGCTCCGTACGCGCTGATCTCTCGAAACGTCGCGGTGTCCGGTCCGGCGTGGGGGAGCATCGCCGAATGGAATTTCTCCGATCCGGCGACCGACTGGCGCCACTGGAAGAACAGGATCGCCCCTGCGCCGCGCGCGACGGCCTGCTCGCTCCAGGCGCTCATCTCGCCGGGCGACTTGCGCGCGTTGTTCGGCCGCCAGCTGACCGTGTTGGCGGCCTGCTCCATCAGGATCCACGGCCGCGCTGGCTTCAGCGAACGCATGAGGTCCCGACCGAAGGCCGCGTGTCGGGCCGCGTCCGGGTCGCGCGGGTCCGAATAGTTGTCGTTCGACACGATGTCGACCTCGCGCGCCCAGCGCCAGTAGTCGAGCGCGGGGTAGGCGTCCATGAAGTTCGTCGTGACGGGCTGCGTCGCGCCGGCGCCGCGGATGATGTCCCGCTCCATGATGAACAGTTCGAGCGTGACGTCGGAGGTGAATCGACGGAAATCGAGCAGCAGTCCGGGGTTGTGGCTGTAGGGCGTGCGCCGCGGCGGGATGATCTCGTCGAAGGACGCGTAGCGCTGCGACCAGAAGGCGGTGTTCCACAGCGCGTTGACGACGTCGAGATCGCCGTAGCGGGCGCGAAGCCACTGTCGGAATCGCCGCGCGGCTGCGTCCGAGTAGTCATACGGCACGTGGCAGGCGTACTCGTTGTTGACGTGCCAGAGCGCGACGGCCGGATGGTCCCGATACCGTTCGACGAGCTTGCGGACGAACGCCGCGGCCAGCCTGCGGTAGGACTCGGAACTCGGGCTGAAATGCTGCCGGCTCCCGGGGCGATACGGGACGCCGCTGGCGTCGACCGGCAGAATGTCCGGGTATGCAGCGCACGCCCAGTTCGGCGGCGATGCGGTCCCGGTCGCCAGGTCGACCCGGACGCTCGCCTCGTGCAGCAAGGCGAGCGCCTCGTCCAGCCAGGCGAAGTCGAACACGCCCTCCACGCGCTCGACGGCGGCCCAAGAGAACACGCCGACCGTGGCCATGTCGACGCTCGCGTCGCGCATGACCCGCGCATCCTCGCGCCAGACGGACGAGTCCCATTGCTCGGGATTATAGTCCCCGCCGAAATGGACGCGCGAGAACAGGCCGGTCTCGCTCATTTGACCGCTCCCGACATGAGGCCGGATACGTACTGCCGCTGCAGCACAAGGAAGATGACGATGCAAGGCGCAATCGACACGACCACGCCGGACTGCAGCAGCCCCCAATTGACGCTGCCGCGGGCGCCATTGATGAGGCTCGTGAGGACAACCGGAAGGGTGAACTGCGCTTGGTCGTTCAGCAGGATGAGAGCTCCGAAAAAATCGTTCCAGGCCGAGAAGAAGGCAAACAGCCCGGCGGTGAGGAGTCCCGGCGCGAGCAGCGGCAACATCGCCAACAAGCTCCTCGCCGGCCCGGCGCCATCCATTTCGGCCGCCTCCCAGATTTCATTCGGAATCGCCTCGAACGCGTTGCGCATGACAAAGATGGAGAATGGCAGCTGGAAGGTCGTGATGACGAGGATGAGGCCAAGCCGGCTGCTCGCAAGCCCGACGGATTGGAGGACAATGAATACCGGCGTCACGATCACCTGGAACGGCACCATCGCTGCGGCGAGGATGATGGTGAACAAGACGGCTGAACCGCGAAAGCGCAGCCTGCTGAGACCGTAGCCGGCGAGCAGCGAAACAACGACCGTCAGCACGACGGCGCCGAAGGCGATGATGGCGCTGTTCCCGACCGAGTGAGCTACGTTGGCGGAGCTCGTCGTGAGCGCCGAGTAGTTCGCGACGGACCATGAGTGGGGGAAATACGTCGGAGGCGTGACGGATGCTTCGGCCGGGGTCTTGAAGCTGTTCATAAGCACGGTCGCAAGCGGCGCGGCAAACAGCGTAGCCGCGATCGCGCCCATCACATAGACGACGGTCGCATCGAGCGTCCGGGCCGGTCTTTGGCGCCAGCTTCTGGCCGGAAAGCTGAGAGCAGGCATCAGGAACTCCTGGATTGAAACAGCCTGAGCTGGAAGACGGTGAGGACGAGGATCAGGATCATGAAGACGATCGAAATTGCCGATGCGTAACCCAGGTTGAGCTGCGTGAACGCGGTGTTGTAGATCGCGTAGACGGCGGAGACGGTCGTGCTGTCGGGCCCGCCTCCCGTGATGATGTAGAACTGATCGAACGTCAGCAGCGCCCCGATGAACGTAAACGTCGCGACGAAGGCGATGCTGTCCATCATGAGCGGCAGCTTCACGCTCCAAAGCGTCCTAGCTCGGGACGCGCCGTCCATCATCGCGGCTTCAACGATATCGTTCGGGATACCATTGAGCCCGTTCATCAGCACGATCATCGAGAAGCCGATGGTCTTCCAGAGGACGGCGAGCACGACGAGCGTCGTCGCCGACGCCATGCTGAGCAGCCAGTTCGGCGGTGCGCCCGTCAGGTGCAGATCGGTGAGCAGTCGACCAACCAAGCCGGCGCCGGGGTCGGTCAGGGCGAGCCAGATGTAGCTCGCAGCGGCATTGCCGACCACGACGGGTGCAAAGATCGCCGTTCGGATGACGCCGATGCCCGGCCGTCCCTTCTGGACGATCAAGGCGAGAACCAGCCCGAGAACGAGCACCAATGGCGTGACAATCAGGGCGAAGATCGCCGTGAAAGCGAAGCTCCGCCAGACGCTGGCGTCATTAAACAACCGCAAGTAGTTGTCGAGACCGATCAGGTGGTGCGGCCCGAGCAGCGGCCACTTGGACACCGACATCCAGATCGACATGACGATCGGGACGATGAAGATGCCGCCGACCAGCAGAACCGCTGGCGCCATCAGCGCGGCGCCCAGCACGGCTTTACGCCGGGCGACCCGACCGTAAGTCCCTCCCGGCCGACGTTCCGTCGTCGGCCGGGAGGCAATTCCTTTGGAGACGAGCGTCACGTTCGCCCCCGGCTTCGCGGCGCGAGGCTCACTTGCCGGTGATCTTGTCGGCTGCCGATTGCGCGGCGTTCAGAGCGGCGTCGATGGGGCCGGTTCCGAAGATTCCCGCCTGCACGAGACCGGCGAACGGCGAGCTGTTGTCGAAGAAGATCGCGTTGACCTCAGGCGACTTCGGAATGTGCCCGTACTTCAGCGCATCGACGAACACCTGGTTTCGCGGGTCCAGCGACACATAATCGGCCTGCGCGATGTCCGAGCGGATCGGTAGAACGCCAGACTGCGCCAGTAGCTGCTGGCCTTCCGACGTGAACCATTTGAGCACCTCCATGCCTGTGGCCTTGTCGATGCGTTTTGTGATCGCGATGTCGTCGCCGCCGGCGAACGACGCGGCGCCCGAACCGTCCTTGCTGGGAACCAACTCGATGCCGAAGTCGATGTCGGGGTGCGACTTCTTGAGCTCGACATACGGATAGGTGCCGTTAACGAACATGCCGATCTTGCCGCTGAAGAACGGTCCGAACTGATTGGCGCCGTTTTCGGTCTGCGCGGTGTTCGGCGTGCTGCCGTCCTTCACGATGTCGCGGTAGAGTTGCAGCGAGTCCCCGAGCGCCTTGTTGCCGGCAAAGTTGGCCTTCTCGCCGACCATGACTTCCGCGCCCTGGGCCCACGGGTACGGCAGCATAGTGAAGGCCATGCAGCCGCCACAGCCGCCGGAGAAGAAGTAACCGAAATTGCCGTTGCCCGTCTTGGTGATGGCGGCCGCGGTCGAGCGGATCTCGTCCCAGGTCTTCGGTCCCGTGTCCGGGGCCAGCCCGGCGGCCTTGAACAGCGCCTTGTTCCAGTAGAGGACCGACACGTCTGCCGACAGAGGCAGAGCGTAGTGCTTGCCGTCGAGTTCGCCCTGTGACACGTGCGCTGGGCTGAGCGCGTCTTTGTAAGGCAATCCCGCCAAATCGCTGGTGATGTCCTGCAGCCAGCCGCTGGCGAGAAACTGCGGAAGGCGACCGATCTCGATGATAGCGATATCCGGCCCCGAGCCCGTGGCCGCCGCCGCGCTGTACTTCTGCGTGACCTGTGCGTCCGGGACGAGCGTAAGACTGATCTGCCGCTCATGGCTCTTGTTGTAAGCCTCCACGAGGGGCGTGAGGAACGAGCCGGTCTCGGCTCGGGCCCATAGGGCGATCGGCTCGCTCGCGTATGCGGTCGGCGGCGACAGTCCGAGGGTGAGGGCGCCAGCCGCCGCGAGGGCGGAGAAGATGGTTCTACGTCTTAGATTCATAGAAGTTTCCTCCTTTTGTTTTGTGCTCTGCCGGCTTGCGGTGCTTCAGATGAGACGGGAGTGGTTGACGTCGTGGTAGATGCAGTAGGGTCTCCTCTCTGGGTAATCGGCGAACGGGTGCAGTCGTCCGGCGGGCATGCGGCGCGATCCCGGCGCGACCGGCCGGTAGCTGCGCGCGCCCTCGCCGTCTGACCGAAGGTGGTCCGGGAGGTCGAGCAGGTTCGCCGGACCGGGCAGGGTGAACGGCCAGGCGTCCATGACCTCCTGCGCCAGCACGATCGGTCCGTCGACGACGGCGATGCGCGATGGGTGCTGCGGGTCGACGGCGACAGCGCGGACCGTGCAGCCGAACGCAATCGCGACCTCGTCGGAATCGGCCCAAACGCGGTCGACGGAGAGCCATCCGTCGTCGGCAGGACCGAATTGGCGCTCGCCGTTCACCCGAATATCGATCGAGTCGGCCCACGGCGGCGCCCGTAACCGAAGGCGAAAACGAACTGGCGCGTCGGGGGCGTAAACCCTGATCGTGCTCGTGTCGCCGGTGAGAAGGTCGGCGCGCTGCACCAGGCGCGGCGAGCCCGGCAGGTCCAGCCGCACCTCGGAGTCCAGGTAGAGCCCGACGTGCACGTCCGCGCCGGCGGAGAAGTAGACGAGGTTGGCGACGTGCGGAACGGCCTGGGCGTAGCTGCCCGAACAGCACGGCCACGCCGCCGGATAGGGCAGCTTTGCCGCGCTGCCGAGTCGGTAGTCGTCGTAATAGGGGCTCCGGCCGTCGGGCCGGGGCTCGATGCACGATCCAATGCCGTTGTAGAGCAGTCGCTCAGCCCAATCGAGGAAGCGCGCAGATCCCGTCGACTCGATGAGCGCGCTGGCCAGCTTGAAGGCCGCCCACGCGCCGCACACGATTTCAGCCGAGTCCGGCGTCCACTCCAGGCTCGCGCCGAGCGACCCGTCCTGGGCGGTCGTGAACTCCCGCGGTCCGAACCCGCCCGTCGCAAAGCACTGGGTCGAGCACGCCCAATCGTAGCCAGCCCGCGCGATCGCGACGCCGTCGGGATCCCCGTCGATCGCGCCGAACGCCGCTGCGGAGGACAGGCTGTTCACATGGCTGTAGGCGTGGAGGAACGCCGGCACGCGCCAGTGGCCGCGGTCGTCCGGCCCGTCGAGCAGGCGGCGCCAGAAGCCTGGGTAGGTGAACTGCCTGGCGCGATCGGCGATCGCCGAATCGCCGGCCGCAGCGGCGGCGCGCAACAGGTTCTCTCCGAGCGTGTACCACTCCGTCGAGCGCAGGTCCGAACTCCCCATGAAGCGGGTGGGCGTCGCGTCCTGCTTGCCGCGCACGGCCGGCATCGCCTCGACCAGCCGGGGCAGCGCCGTCGCGCCGTCGAAGCCCGCCAACACGGTCGCGTCGACGACTCCGCAGAGAAGCTTCTCCCACGCGTAGAGGGACATGTCAGTCGCCAGCGATCGGGGCAGCGTCGCGAAATAGCCGGAGAGCAGGTCGAGCGCGCGCTGCGCCGGCTCGCGATTGCCGGTGACGGCCGACATGCGGCAGAGCCCGCTCACCCACTGACCAAACGTCATCTCGCTCGTCTCGGAGGCCCAGCCGCTGAGCCCCGCGGACGTCGACGGCATGCCGGCGCGAACCCGAAACCCGTGCAGGACGTCGTCGATGGAGAGCTCCGTGTAGAGGGACTGCGCGCGTGCAAGCCGCTCGCCAAAACGACCGTGCAAACGCACGCGGCCTTCATACCCGAGCGACCTGAGGCCGCCGGCGCGCTGGCTGTCGGCGCCTGATGCGAGGCCGGCGTCGGACATCCGTCACACCCCTTTGCGCCGTGAATCAGCCGATGTTTCCGGTAACATAGACGCTAAACCGCGCTGCGCGCCGAGGTCAACCGCCGTCTTGCAACAAAACGACCTCCGTGCGCCGGCCTCGCGTCGCTGGCTGACGGACGAGCAGGCGCGTCGCCTCGACTGCGCTGGCGTGGTCAGCTGTCTCCGCGGTCCGCCGCGCCGGGCGCGAGCGCCGTGGCTCCCGACGCTCTTCCTTCACAAACGCGCGAGTTTGACCCAGCGCCGATCATCGTCCCGGCAAATCAGCTATCGAACGCCTCGATATGTCCGTCAGTTCGCGCCTCGAGGGCGCACTCCCCCTCTCCCGTTCGAATGTCGACCGCGCCGGCGTCGCCGCGCTGATCCTCGGCACGGCGATCACCGCCTGGTCAGGCGTGCTGGCTCGCTTTCTCGACATCGGGCCGCTCGCCGGCGGCGCCTGGCGCATGGCGCTCGCCGTGCCGGCGCTGGCCGCGTGGGCGAAGCTGGCGCGACGTGGACAGCGCGGCGGCGCCAAACTCAGGCCTTCCGCCGGCCTGCTGATCCTCGCCGGCCTCGCTTTCGCGCTGAACATCGGCTCGTTCCACATCTCGCTCACCGGCACGACCGTCGCCAACGCCGGCTTCATCGGCGCGGTCGGGCCGATCGTCACCGTCGTCGGCGGCGCGCTGTTCTTTCGCGAACGCGCGCGCTCGCGCGTGTGGGTCGCGCTAGGCTTGGCCCTTTGCGGCGCCTGGGTGATGGCGGGAATGCTCGCGCCCTCGCACGTCGGCTACGGCGACGCTTTCGCGCTTTCGGCGGCGATCGCCTACGGCAGTTATCTCCTGGTGATCAAGCGACTGCGCGACCGGCTCGACGGCGTGACGGCGACGTTGTGGTCGGCGGCGGTCGCCGCCGTCGTTCTCGCGGCCGCCGCCTGGCTGCACGGCGAGAAGATGATCCCGACGAGCGCCTTCGGTTGGATGATCGTCGTGCTGCTCGCCCTCGTCATCCACGCGATGGGACAGGGGCTGACCGCGGTGGCGATGGGCCGCGCGCCGGTCGGGCTGGTCGCGTTGGTGATCCTCGCTCAGCCGCCGTTTTCGGCGCTGTTCGCCTGGCTCGTGCTCGGCGAGGTGATGACGCCGCTGCAGATCGCCGGCGGCGCGATCATCCTCGCCGCCGTACTGCTGTCGGGGCCGCTTACGGCTTCTCCCAGCCGCCGCTCTTCGCCGACCGGAACAGCGCGTCGATGACGCGCATGTTGGCGATCGCGTCCTCGATCGGGAACTCCAGCGGCGCCTGGCCGAGCACGGCGCGCGAGAAGGCGTCGCCCTGCAGCGTGTACTGATCGCAGACCGGAAATTCCTCGACTTTCGCGCCGCCGCCGGAGAGATCGGCGCCGCTGTCGACGACGATGCGCATCGGCCGGTCGGTCAGCGCGTTGAACGGCACCGGAACCTCGACGCGGCCGGCCTCGCCGACGATCGTCACCCGTTGATAGTCCTGGACCTGGGTGGCGCAGGTGAAGGTCAGATGCCGGCCGCCGGGGAACTCGATCAGCGCGCTCGCCAGCCGGTCGGTGCCGAACTTCGGATCGATGTCGAGGCTCGCCACGACCCGGGTCGGTTCGGCGCCGAAGACGAAGCGCGCGGTCAGGATCGCGTAGCAGCCGATGTCGTAGAGCGCGCCGCCGCCCGGCGGCTTGTTGCGGATGTTGTCGGCGTCGAGCAGGCGATAGGCGAAGAAGGTCTGGATCGCCCGCGCCGGACCGATTGCGCCGGAGTTGGCGAGCTCACGCGCGCGCCGCCACTGCGGATGGAAGCGCACCATGAACGCCTCGGCGACCAGCTTGCCGGTCCGGTCGCGCGCGGCGACCAGCGCCTCGGCTTCCTTCGCGTCGAGCGCGATCGGCTTCTCGCACAACACGTGCTTGCCCGCCTCCAGCGCGCGGATCGTCCACGGGACGTGCAGCTGGTTGGGCAGCGGATTGTAGATCGCCTCGATCGCCGGATCGGCGAGCAGTTCGTCGTAGGAGCCGTAGGCCTTGGCGATCCCGTGCGCCGCCGCCGCCGCCTTGGCCTTGGCGAGGTCGCGCGAGGCGATCGCGTCGATGCGCGAAACCTCGCCCTTCTGCATGCCGGGGATGACCCGCTTGAGACCGATATCCGCGGCGCCGAGCACGCCCCACGAGACTTTACGCGCCATCTCATCCTCCCCTTCGCGACTAGCGCCGCACCATAGCGACTTTCCGCGGCGACGGAACCGCCGCGCTTGCCGCCGCGCGCGCCGGCGCCCTATCGTCGCCGGGACGGCTTGCCTTTCAGCCGCCTGACGGGGCGCGATCATGGCTCAAGCGGAGAGCGCATTTTCCAAGGCGCGGGTCGAGGCTTTCTCCGACGGCGTGCTCGCCGTCATCATCACGATCATGGTTCTCGACCTGAAGGCGCCGGAGAGCGACGACTTCGCCGCGCTCGTCCGGCTGTGGCCGTCCTTCGCCATCTATCTCGTCAGCTTCGCCTTCGTCGCGATCTATTGGATCAACCATCATGCGATCATGATGGCGGCGCGGCAGGCGACGGCGAGCCTGATCTGGGCGAACAACGCGCTGCTGTTGTGCCTGTCGCTGATTCCCTTCGCCACCGCCTATGTCGGCGCGACCCATATTTCGCCGTTGGCGACGATGGTCTACGCCGCGCTGCAATTCGCCTGCGGGGTCGCCTTCACGCTGACCTATTCGACCATCGTCGCTCAGCGGCGCGACGACGCGGAATTCATGGCGGCGGCGCGGGCGCGCCGGATGCAGAACCGCGCCGCCATCGCCGTCTACGGGATCTCGATCCTCGTCGCCGCCGTCAGCCCGGTGAGCGCGCTCGCCCTGTTCGTCGCCGTCGCGGTCGCCTACGTCGTGCCGGGTCTGTTCAACGAGGCGCCGCTGCCGCGCTCGGCGCGCTCCGAAGGCTAGCCTATTTCTCCGCCGGGACCCGCCCGTCGCTCTGGCGCGCGATCATCCATCCCGGATATTCGGGCGGCAGCGCGCTAAGCTTGTCGAGCGTCGCGATCTCGTCGGCGCCGAGCGTCAGCTTGGCGGCGGCGAGATTGTCGTCGAGCTGCTCGATCGTCTTGGCGCCGACGATGACGCTCATCACGGCCTTGCGCTGCAGCAGCCAGGCGAGCGCGACGCGGGCGACCGAAGCGCCATGCGCCTCTGCGATCGGCCGCATCGCGTCGACGACGGAAAAGGCGCGCTCCCTGTCTACCGGCGGAAAATCGAACACGGCGCGGCGCGTCCCCTCCGGTCCTTTGCCGTCGCGCGAGAACTTGCCGCTGAGCAAGCCGCCGGCAAGCGGACTCCACACCATCACGCCGAGCCCCTGATCTTCGACCAGCGGCGCGATCTCGCGCTCGAGGTCGCGGCCGGCGATGGTGTAATAGGCCTGCACCGTCTCGAAGCGGGCGAAGCCGCGCCGCTCCGAAATTCCCAGCGCCTTCATGATCTGCCAGGCGGCGAGGTTGGAGCAGCCGATTGTTCGCACCAGCCCGCGCGACACGCAATCGTCGAGCGCGCGCAGCGTCTCTTCGATCGGCGTGACGGGGTCGAAGCCGTGGATCTGGTAGAGGTCGACATGGTCGAGCCCGAGCCGCTTCAGGCTGCCGGCGATCTGATCCATGATGTGTCCGCGCGACAGGCCGACCGAATTCGCCCCCTGCCCGGTGCGACCGCGCACCTTGGTGGCGACGATCACGTCTTCGCGAGCGACCTTCAGATCGCGCAGCGCCTGGCCAAGCATGACTTCCGACAGGCCTTCGGAATAGACGTCGGCGGTGTCGATGAAATTGACGCCGGCTTCGAGCGCGCGCTCGACCAGCGCCGTCGCGCCCTTCTGCTCGACCGTGCCGATGGCGCGCCACATCCCCGCGCCGCCGGCGAAGGTCATCGTTCCAAGGCAGATTTCCGAGACGAACTGGCCGGTGCGGCCCAGCGGACGATAGCGCATGAAGGCAAGTCTCCCCGCTCAGCGCGCGTTTCGATCGCGCGCGGCGAAGATACATATGTGGCGGTTCGCGTCATGCGCAAGCCGCCGCACGCGGCATAGCGCCGATCCGATCACCAGCGATAGGTGACGCCGGTCGAGAGAATCCATGGCTCGAAGGTCGTCTTCTGGGTGCTCACGAGCGGCAGTTGGTTGGGGGACGGAGCGTCGAGAACGCCGAGGTCGATGCCGGTCCCCTGCGAGGTCGAATCGGCGAACAGCTTCTTGACGTCGAACGTCCCGCCCCAGTGCTGATCGAGCCTCAAGTCGGCGCAGCCCCTGCAGGACGAGCCGACCGCGGCGCCGGAGAAGGTCCGCGGCGCGCCCCTGCCGTCTCCGCGCTGACGTCTCTTGCCGCAGACGGCGGCGCGTCGTCGCCCACCCGCCGTCGTCGCGAGGTGGGGGGCGACGACGGCGGGAACGTTTGCGAGCGCGCGTCGCCCGCGCTAGGCGGCGAGCGCGTCGGCCGGCGGCGACAAGGCGCCGGTCATCATCGCGACGGCGTCCGACATCGTCACTTTCTTGGGGTCGACGACCGTCAGCCGCCGCCCGAGACGATGGATATGGATGCGATCGGCGACCTCGAACACGTGCGGCATGTTGTGGGAAATGAGGATGATCGGCAGGCCGCGCTTCTTGACGTCGAGGATGAGTTCGAGCACGCGGCGCGACTCCTTGACGCCGAGCGCCGCGGTCGGCTCGTCCATGATGACGACGCGGCGGGCGAACGCGGCGGCGCGCGCCACCGCGACGCCCTGCCGCTGACCGCCCGACAGGGTTTCGATCGGCTGATTGATGTTCTGGATCGTCATCAGCCCGAGCTCGTTGAGCTTCTCGCGCGCGAACTTCTGCATCGCGGTGCGATTGAGCAGGCGGAACAGGCCGCCGACCCCGCCCTTCGCCCGAATCTCGCGGCCAAGGAACATGTTGTCGGCGATCGACAGCGCCGGCGACAGCGCAAGGTTCTGGTAGACGGTCTCGATCCCCGCCTCGCGCGCTTCGATCGGCGACTTGAAATGCACGACCTCGCCGGCGAGCAGGATTTCGCCGGCGTCGGGCGTGACCGCGCCGCACAGCGCCTTGATCAACGTCGACTTGCCGGCGCCGTTGTCGCCGATCACGGCGAGAATCTCGCCGGGATAGAGGTCGAAGTCAGTGTGGTCGAGCGCAACGACGCGCCCGAACCGCTTCACCAGACCGCGCGCCTGCATAATCGGTTCGGCGGTCATTTCGAAACCCTCCGGATCCACTGGTCGAGCGCGACCGCGACGATGATCAGCACGCCGATGGCGAATTCCTGCCACAACACGTCGAGGCCGGCGAGCGACACGGCCGAGCGGAACACGCCGACGATCAGCGCCCCGACCAAGGTGCCGACGATCGAGCCGCGGCCGCCGAAAAGGCTGGTGCCGCCGATCACCACCGCGGTGATGCTGTCGAGGTTGGCGTTCTCGCCCGCCGTCGGGCTGATGGCGCCGACGCGGCCGATCAGCGCCCAGCCGGCGATCGCGGCGATGATTCCGGCGAGCACGTAGACGCTGAACAGGATGCGGTCGGTATCGATGCCGGCGAGCCGCGCCGATTCCGGATCGTCGCCGGTCGCGTAGACGTGGCGGCCATAGGCGGTGCGATTGAGCACGTACCAGAAGACCGCCGCGATCAGCAGCATGAGGAAGGTGCCCCACATGATGCGAGCGTCGCCGATCTGCAGTTGATTGCCCATGATTTGCAGGAAATAGGCGTTGTTCTCGATGTCCTGCATGCCGATCGTTTCGCTCTGCGAATAGAAGGTGTTGAGAGCGCCGA
>PLRT01000187.1 GCA_003164915.1 Hyphomicrobiales bacterium
ACCTTGGTGTCGCCGGTGATGACCGGCACGCCGGCTGCCCGCGACGCCGCGCCCATGCTGTCGGCGATGCGCTTGAGATCGGCGAGCGGAAAGCCCTCCTCGATGATGAAGCTCGCCGAGAGATAGAGCGGCTCGGCGCCCGCCATCGCGATGTCGTTGATGGTGCCGTGGACGGCGAGCGAGCCGATGTCGCCTCCGGGGAAAAACAAAGGCGAGACGACATAGGCGTCGGTCGTCATCACCATCCGCCCGGCGCCGATCTCGAACGCCGACTGGTCGTTGCCGGCGCGCAGCCAGTCGTTGTCGAACGCCGTGTGGAACACGTCCTCGATCAATTGCCCCATCGCCCGGCCCCCGGCGCCGTGCGAAAGGTCGACGCGACCGCTCTTGAAGTCGAGCTTGCGGCGGATCGGGCGCTGCGCGCTCAAGCGACCGCCTCGCGGCGCGATGCATCTTTGGCGACTTCGCGGAAGCGGCCGTAGGTCCAATGCGCCGAGCAGGCGCCTTCAGGCGAAACCATGCAGGAGCCCATCGGCGTGTCGGGCGTGCAGAGCGTGCCGAACAGCTTGCAGTCGCGCGGCTTCTTGACCCCGCGGAGAATTGCGCCGCATTCGCAGGCCGGGTTGTCGCACGCCGGATGCTCGACGAGGCCGAAGCGCTGCTCCGCGTCGAAGCGCGCGTAGGCTGCGCGCAGCTTCAACGCGCCGTAGGGCACGTCGCCCAAACCCCGCCATTCGAAGTGGTCGCGCAGCTCGAACACCTCGGCGACCTCGGCCTGCGCCTTCTCGTTGCCATATTCACCGACCGCGCGGATGTACTGGTTCTCGACCTCGTGCCGACCTTCGTTGATCTGGCGCACCAACATCAGGATCGCCTGGGCGACGTCGAGGGGCTCGAAGCCGGCGACCACCACCGGCTTCTCGAATTCCTCGGCGAAGAAGCGATAGGGCTGCAGGCCGATCACCGTCGAGACATGGGCCGGGCCGATGAAGCCGTCGATCTCGACGCTGCCGAGCTCGCGCACGTCCGGGCTCTGCAGGATCGTCTGAATCGCCGCCGGCGTCAGCACGTGGTTGCAGAGGATCGAGAAGTTCGTGAGCGTCTTCTTCACCGCCGCGCGGATCGCCAGCGCCGTCGGCGGCGTCGTCGTCTCGAAGCCGACGGCGAGAAAGACGACCTCGCGCTCGGGCGAATTCTCGGCGATGCGCAGCGCGTCGAGGGTCGAGTAGACCATGCGGACGTCTGCGCCTTCCGCCTTGGCCTTCATCAGGCTCATGCCGTTCGAACCCGGCACGCGCATCAGGTCGCCGTAGACGCAGAGCGTCACTTCGGGCCGCCGCGCGCAGGCGATCGCCATGTCGATGCGCGCCACCGGCAGCACGCAGACCGGGCAGCCCGGCCCGTGGATCATCCTGACGTTCTCGGGCAGCAGGTCTTCGAGGCCGTAGCGCGCGATCGCGTGGGTGTGGCCGCCGCAGAATTCCATGAAGCGATAGACGCGCGCCGGGTCGGCCTCGCGGCGGATCGCCGCCGCGATCGTCTGCGCCAGCGCGCCGTCGCGGTATTCGTCGACGTATTTCATGTCGCGACCATCCCCGCCTGCTCAAACAGCTCGAGCGTGCGCGCGGCTTCCTCGGGATCGATCTTGGCGAGCGCATAGCCGACGTGCAGCACGACATAGTCGCCGACCTCGAGGTCTTCGACCAGGACCGTGGAGACGACCTTGGTCACGCCGTCGAGGCTGACTCTGGCCATGTCGTCGGGCAGAAGCTCCGTCACCTGCACCGGGATAGCGAGACACATGGGTTCAGTCCTCCGAAAGTGGCGCGCCGGCGCGGATGAGCGCGTGGGCGAAGGCGGCCTGGCCGAGCGAGACGCCACCGTCGTTGGCGGGGACGGCGTGCGGCAGATAAACCGCGAAGCCGCGCGCGCGCAAGGCGGCGGCGAGACCGTCGGCGAGCACGCGGTTCATCAGGCAGCCGCCGCCGAGCGCCACCTGCTGGAGCCCGCGCCTCGCGGCGGCGGCGGCGATCCACGCGTCGAGCGCGGCGATCAGCGTGCCGTGGAACAGCTCCGCCGCCTCGCGGCCGTGCAAATTCTCGTCGATCAACGCCGCGAACAAGGGCCGCAGCGCGAGACAGTCGTCGTCGACGCGCCACAGGCCGGCGCCGGCGCGCGGCCGCACGGCCAGAGCCTCGAACTCCATCGCCGCCTGGCCCTCGTAATGCTGGACCATGCGCACGCCGGCGAGCGCCGCCGCGGCGTCGAAAACGCGCCCGAGGCTGGTCGTCAGCGGAAAATGCGCGCCGGCCTTGAAACGCGCCGCCAGCCGCGCTGCGTTGGGCGCGCCGGGCAGCAACGCCTCCGCCGCGTCGAGCCGATCGAGCATGGCGAGCGCCGCCACGGCCATCCGCCACGGCTCGCGCGCCGCCGCGTCGCCGCCCGGCAGAGGCAGCGGTTCGAGCCAGCCGATGCGCTCCCAATTCGCGCCTTCGAGCGTGATGAGTTCGCCGCCCCATGGCCTCCGGTCCGTCCCGTAGCCCTGGCCGTCGAGCGCGACGCCCAGCACAGCGCCGCTCAAGCCATGCTCGGCGGCGACCGCCGCGACATGGGCGAGATGATGCTGGACCCGCGCGATCGGCAGGCCGGCCGCCTCGGCGGCGCGGGTCGACTGGAAATCGGGATGGAGATCGCAGGCGGCGATCTCCGGTTCGATCGCCAGGATGCGCTTCAGATGGGCGATCGTCTCGCCACGGAAGCGGATGGTGTCGCGATCGTCGAGGTCGCCGACATATTGCGAAACGAACGCCTCGCGGCCGCGCGTCAGCGTGATCGTGTTCTTGAGGTCGGCGCCGGCGGCGAGCACGCTCGGCCCCTCGGCGCCGAGGTCGATCGGCTCGGGAACGAAGCCTCGGGCGCGGCGGATGAAGGCTGGCGCGCCGTCGAGGACGCGCATCACCGAGTCGTCGGCGCGCACGACGATTTTCCGCGCATGTCCGACGACGAGATCGGCGATCGGAGCGAGCCGTTCGCGCGCTTCGTCGTCATCCGAGATCAGCGGCTCGCCGCCGAAATTGGCGCTGGTGGCGACCAGCGCGAGATCGTTGGCGGCATGGCGCCAGGCGGCGAAATCGGGCGCGCCGGCGAGCGCGTGCAGCGCCAGCCAGTGCAGCGGCGTATAGGCGAGCATCAGCCCGACCTCGGCGAGGCCCGGCGCGACGCTCGGCGCAAGGACGCCGCGGCTCTTGGCCAGCACGATCGGTCGCGCGCGCGACTCGAGCAGCGCGCGCTCCGCCTCGCCGATCTCAGCGAGGCGCGCGGCGCTGGCGGCGTTGGTCGCCATCACCGCGAAGGGCTTGGCTTCGCGCGCCTTCAGCCGGCGCAGCCGCGCGACCGTCGGCTCGTTGCGCGCGTCGCACATGAGGTGGAAGCCGCCGAGCCCCTTGAGCGCGACGATCCCGCCGTCGCCGAGGCAGGCGGCGACGGTTGCGATCTCGGCGTCGAGCCGGGGGCCGCAGACGCGACAGGCGGTCGGCTCGGCGTGGAAGCGCCGGTTGCTCGGGTCGGCGTAGTCGCGCGCGCATTCCGGGCACATCGCGAACGGCGCCATCGAGGTCTGGGCGCGGTCGTACGGCAAGGCGCGCGTCAGCGTGTAGCGCGGCCCGCAATGGGTGCAATTGACCAACGGATAGCGATAGAAGCGGCTCGTCGCGTCGAACAGTTCGGTCAGACATTCCTCGCACACGGCCACGTCTGCGCCGATGCGGGTCTGCGATCGGCCGGCCTCGGTCGCCGCGATGACGAAGTCTTCGCCGCCCAGACTCGGCAGTTCGGCGACGTCGAGCGAATCGATGCGCGCCAGCGGCGGCGGATCGACCCGCAAGGCGTGGACGAACTGCTCCGCGCCGGCGCCCTCGACCTCGATCAGCACGCCTTCGGCGTCGTTGCGCACGAAGCCGGAGAGGCCGAGTCGCGTCGCCAGGCCATAGACGGTCGGCCGGAAGCCGACGCCCTGCACGACGCCGCGCGCGCGCAGGCGCAGGCGCCGCGCGCGGTTCGCGTCCAGCGGGCGCGCCGCCGTCATGCTCCGCCCTTGGCCATCGCGGCGGCGCGCCGCGCGGCGTTGGCCTCGATCCAGGCGACGAAGGCGGAAAGGCCTTCGCCCGTCCTGGCCGAGACGACCAGAGTCTGCAAGTGCGGGTTGATGCGCAGCGCGTTGGCGAGGCAGAGCCCGACGTCGAAGTCGAGATGCGGCAGCAGGTCGGACTTGTTGAGCAGCATCAGATCGGCGGCGACGAACATGTCCGGATACTTGAGCGGCTTGTCCTCGCCTTCGGTCACCGACAGCACGACGACCTTGTGCGCCTCGCCGAGATCGAAGCCGGCCGGACAGACGAGATTGCCGACGTTCTCGATGAACAGGACCGAATTCGGCGCGGGACCGAGCGTCTCGATCGCATGGCCGACCATATGGGCGTCGAGATGGCAGCCCTTGCCGGTGTTGATCTGGATCGCCGGCGCGCCGGTGGCGCGGATGCGCTCGGCGTCGTTGGAGGTCTGCTGGTCGCCTTCGACGACGCTGACCGAAAGGCGGTCTTTCAGCGCCTCGATCGTGCGCGCGAGCAAGGTCGTCTTGCCCGAGCCGGGGCTCGAGACGAGGTTCAGCGCGAACACGCCCTTGGCGGCCAGCGCGCGGCGGTTGTCGCGCGCATAGGCGTCGTTCTTCGACATGATGTCGCGCTCGATCGCCACCATGCGCTCCTGGCTGACGCCTGGCGCATGGGCGCCGGCCGGCCCATTGCCGTAGTCGATCGCGCCATTGTCGTGATGGTGGTGGTGATCGTGATCGTGGGCATGGTCGTGCGCGTGGTCATGGGCGTGCGCGCCCGCAGACTTGCCCGAATCGAGGACGATTTCGGCTTGGCCGCATCCGCATGTGCTGCACATCAGGCGATCTCCATTTCGCGCACTTTCAGTTCGTCGCCGGCAGTCATCTGCACCCGAAAGCCGCCGCATTCGGGGCAGGGCGAGAAGCGCTCGGCGATCGCGACCGTCTTGCCGCAGTCGGAGCAGAAGCCGGCGCCCGGCACGCGCGCGACTTCCAGTCTTGCGCCTTCGACGATTGTGCCGCGTGCGACGGCGGCGAAGCAGAACTCCAGCGCTTCCGGCTCGACGTGACTGAGCTGGCCGACATCGACCACGACCCGCGTCACGCGCTCGGCGCCTTCCTTGCGCGCGGTTTCGACAGCGATCTCGACGATGCTTTCGGTCAGCGACATTTCATGCACCGGCGGGCTCCTTCGGCGCAAGGGCGAACGCCGGACGATAGCATTCTCAGTCCGCCCGGTTGTCGGCCATTCGATAGAACCGCCGCAGGCCGGGGCCGGATGGCGGTCGCCGCTCCGTCCGATCGCATCGTCACGCCTCGCATGCTTTCCGAGAACCCGAAAGCCGGGGGCCTCCGGGCTGCCGCCATTGTCGCCCGTTCGGCCGACAAGTCCTTGATCTCCGGCAACGTCCGCCGCACCGCGGCGGAAAGACGGCGCGTTGGACCGCGGCGGCGCCCGGCATTAAGCTCGTTCAGCCATGACCAGCGGCGATCCTTTCGATTTGCAGCGCTTCGTCGACGCGCAGGCGCAGATCTTCCCCCTTGCGCTCGGCGAGATCGAGAACGGTCGAAAGCGCAGTCACTGGATGTGGTTCGTTTTCCCGCAACTGCGCGGGCTCGGCCGCTCATCGACAGCGCAATTCTATGGAATCGCCTCCCTTGCCGAGGCGCGCGCCTATCTCGCCCATCCGCTGCTCGGCGCCCGCCTCCGCCAATGCGTCGCGGCGGCGCTCAAACACAGCGGGCGCCCGTTGATCGAGATTTTCGGCTCGCCCGACGATCTCAAGTTCCGCTCGTCGATGACCTTATTCGCCCGCGCCGCCGGCCCCGGCGAGCCTTCGTTCCAGGCGGCGATCGATCGCCTGTGCGGCGGCAGGCCGGATGCGGCGACCGTGGAAATGCTGGGCGAAGCGAAGTAGCGCCCACCGCATGAAAGCGGCATTGTCGCCGTCCCCTCATCCGGCCGCGTTTCGCGCGTCCGCCTTGTCCGTGAAGGTCCGGCTATGAGTCGTCCTCCGGTCGCGTACGCGCTCGCCGCGCTCGTGGCGGCCCCTGCATTCGCCGCGTCGCCGCCCGCGGTCGAGGCGGAGCATGGCATGGTCGTCGCCGCAGAAGCGCGCGCGGCCGCAATCGGCGCCGACATCCTGCGCCGCGGCGGCAACGCGTTCGACGCCGCGGTGGCGGTCGGCTACGCAGAGGCGGTCACCAATCCGTGCTGCGGCAATCTTGGCGGCGGCGGCTTCCTGGTCGCCCATCTCGCCAAACCCGGGCGCGACGTCTTCATCGACTTCCGCGAGACCGCGCCGGCGGCGGCGACGCGGGCGATGTATCTCGACGCCGCCGGCCAGCCGATCGAGGGCGCGAGCCTCGACGGCTGGCGCGCCGTCGCGACGCCGGGGACCGTGCTCGGCCTCGACGCAGCGCTGAAGGAATTCGGCGCCCTGGACCGCGCCACGGTCATGGCGCCGGCGATCGCGCTGGCGCGCGACGGGTTCGCGCTCGACCGCGACGATGCGGACATCTTCGCGGCCTTCGCCGGGCGGCTGAAGGCCGACCCAGAAGCGGCGAAGATTTTCCTGCGCCCCGACGGCTTATCGCTCCAGGCAGGCGACCGCCTCGTCCAGAGCGACCTCGCCGCGACGCTGCAGGCGATCGCCGATCAGGGCCCCCAGGCCTTCTACCGCGGTCCGATCGCCGAAAGGATCGACGCGGCTATGCGCGCCAACGGCGGCGTCCTGACCGTGGCCGATCTCGCGGCCTACCGGATCGGCGAGGACGCTCCGCTCGCCTGCGACTATCGCGGCTATCGCTTCGTCTCGGCCCCGCCGCCCTCCTCGGGCGGCGCGACCCTGTGCGAGATTCTCAACGTCGTCGAAGGCTACGATCTCAAGGCGCTCGGTTTCCATTCGGCGGCGAGCGTTCACCTGATGGTCGAGGCGATGCGCCACGCCTTCCTCGACCGCAACACGCTGCTCGGCGATCCGGCGTTCGTCGACAATCCGCTCGGCCGGCTGCTGAGCAAGGCCTATGCGGCGCGCATCCGCGCGGCCATCCCGCCCGACAAGTCGACGCCGTCCTCGGAGCTTCGGCCGGGCGTCGCGCCGCACGAGAAGGGCGAGACGACGCATTACTCGATCATCGACCGCGACGGAAACGCGGTCGCCGTCACCTACACGATCAACGGCGGCTTTGGCGCCGGCGTGATCGCGCCGGGAACCGGCTTCTTCCTCAACGACGAAATGGACGATTTCACCATCAAGCCGGGCGTCGCCAACCTGTTCGGACTGGTGCAGGGCGAGGCCAACGCGATCGCGCCGGGAAAGCGGCCCTTGTCGTCGATGGCGCCGACGCTGATCGAGAAGGACGGACGCGTCGTCGTCGCGCTCGGCTCGCCCGGCGGCTCACGCATCATCACCACGGTGCTGGAGACCGCGCTCGACCTGATCGACTACGGCATGGCGCCGCAGGAAGCGGTCGACGCGCCGCGTTTCCACCAGCAATGGCTGCCCGACGTGGTCTTCGCCGAGCCCTATGCGTTCTCCCCCGACACGCAGAAACTGCTCGAGGGGATGGGCTACAAGATCGTCGTCCAGGCGCCATGGGGCGCGGCCGAGGTCGCCGTCGCCGCCCCGATCGGCCCGGCCGAGGCCACGCCTGCGGTCGGCGCCCCGGATTCGATGTTCGGCGACCGCATGCGGCCGGGCCGCCTCTATGGCGCCAACGACGACCGGCGGCCGGCGGGGGCGGCGGTCGGCGAATAGGCCGCGTTCGATCCCTTCTCCCCGCGAGCGGGGAGAAGGTTAGGATGAGGGGCAGGGCGATTCGCCGCGATGGTCAATCGCCCCGCCCCTCACCCCCGCCCTCTCCCCGCAAGCGGGGAGAGGGGGTTGTCGCTTCCGGAACCTCCCCATGTTCGCCGCCACCGTCCTCACCCTCTTTCCCGAGATGTTCCCCGGCCCGCTCGGGCTCAGCCTCGCCGGCGACGCGCTCGAGAGGGGCCTATGGTCGCTCGAGGCGCGCGACATCCGCGAGCACGGACTCGGCCGCCACCGCACGGTCGACGACACACCCGCCGGCGGCGGCCCGGGCATGGTGATGCGCGCCGACGTGCTGGCGGCGAGCCTCGACTCGGCGCTCGAGCCCGGCGATCCGCGGCCGCGCCTCATCATGAGCCCGCGCGGCCGGCCGTTCGCACAACGCCAGGCGCGTCAATGGGCGGCGGGACCGGGAGTGGTCATCGTTTGCGCGCGTTTCGAGGGCGTCGACGAACGGGTGATCGAGGGTCGCGGGCTGATCGAAGTCTCGATCGGCGACTACGTGCTTTCGGGCGGCGAGATCGCCGCGCTCGCCGTGCTCGACGCCTGCGTGCGGCTGATCCCCGGCGTGATGGGCAAGATCGAGTCGGGCGAGCAGGAGAGTTTCGAAAGCGGCCTGCTCGAATACCCGCACTACACGCGGCCGCGCGAATGGGAGGGCCGCGCGATCCCCGACGTGCTGCTCAACGGCGACCACAAGGCGATCGAAAAGTGGCGGCGGGAAGAAGCCGAACGCCTCACCCGCGAGCGGCGACCGGATCTGTTCTAGATCGACGCCGATTCGTCATTGCGAGGAGCGCAGCGACGAAGCCATCCAGGGGACGAGTGGCTCAGTTCTACGACACCTGGATGGCTTCGCTTCGCTCGCAATGGCGCAGGAGGCGCGCCCGCTCAGCGCGTCGGCACGGGCTTCTCGCCGCGGTAGTCGTAAAAGCCGCGCTGGGTCTTGCGGCCGAGCCAGCCGGCCTCGACGTATTTCACCAGCAGCGGACACGGGCGGTATTTGGAATCGGCGAGGCCTTNNAGCGGCCCCATCGGGTGGTTGGCGCCCAGCCGCATCGCGGTGTCGATCGACTCGACCGAGCCGACGCCCTCGTAGAGCGTGTAGATCGCCTCGTTGATCATCGGCAGCAGAATGCGGTTGACGATGAAAGCGGGAAAATCCTCCGACATCGTCGCCGTCTTGCCGAGCCTGGCGACGAACGCCTTGGCCGACTCGAAAGTCTCGTCGTTGGTGGCGATGCCGCGAATCAGCTCGACCAGCTGCATGCGCGGCACCGGGTTCATGAAATGGATGCCGATGAAGCGCTCCGGATGGGCGGTGACAGAAGCCAGACGCGTGATCGAGATCGACGAGGTGTTGGAGGCGACGATCGTCTCCGGTTTGAGAAAGGTGCGCAGATTGGCGAAGATCTTGCGCTTGACGTCCTCGCTCTCCGACGCCGCCTCGATCACCAGGTCGCACGACGCCAGATCAGTGAACGCGCCAGCGACGCCGATGTGATCGAGCGCCGCGTTGCGGCCGGCTTCGTCGAGCTGGCCCTTGGCGATCTGGCGCGACAGCGAACCGTTGATCGTCGCCAGCGCGGCATGCACCCGCTCTTCGGAAACGTCGCTGAGCAGGACGTTCAATCCAGCCTGGGCGCAGACCAGCGCAATGCCGGTGCCCATCTGACCGGCGCCGATTACGCCGATTTTTTCGATCGAGTTGGCCATCGTCCCATCCAACGCCGCGCCTGTCCGCGCGGGATCATAAACGAGCGCCGCGGCAGGTCCAGGCCCGCCGCGCCGCCCCGCCCTGCCTCAGCGCCCGATCTTGCCGAGCTCGGCGGCGAGTTCCGGAAGCGCCGTGTAGAGATCGGCGACCAGGCCGTAATCGGCGACCTGGAAGATCGGCGCCTCCTCGTCCTTGTTGATCGCGACGATCACTTTCGAATCCTTCATGCCCGCCAGATGCTGGATCGCGCCAGAAATTCCGACCGCGATATAGAGGTCGGGCGCGACCACCTTGCCGGTCTGGCCAACCTGCCAGTCGTTGGGCGCGTAGCCGGCGTCGACGGCGGCGCGCGAGGCGCCCATCGCCGCGCCAAGCTTGTCGGCGACCGGCTCGATGTAGATCTTGAAGTTTTCCGCCTTCTGCATCGCGCGGCCGCCGGAGATGACGATCTTGGCCGAGGCCAGCTCGGGGCGGTCCGACTTGGCGAGCGCTTCGCCGACGAAACTCGACAGGCCGGGGTCGCCCGCCGCCGCGACCGGCTCGATCGCCGCGCCGCCGCCTTCGCCGGTCGCCGGAAAGGCGGCGGTGCGCACGGTGACGACCAGCTTGGGATCGGTCGACTCGACCGTCTGGATGGCGTTGCCGGCGTAGATCGGCCGCTCGAAGGTCTTCGGCCCGACGACTTTGGTGATGTCGGAGAGCTGCATGACGTCGAGTAGCGCCGCCGCTCGCGGCAGCGTGTTCTTGGCGTAGGCGCTCGAGGCGGCGACGATCGCATCGTATTCGGGGGCTAGCGCGACGATCAGCGCGGCCAGCGGCTCGGCGAGGCCGTGCTCGTAAGATCCGTCCTCGGCGACGCGCACCCTGCGCACGCCGGCGAGCCTGGCCGCCGCGGCGGCGGCCTCGCCGACCTTAGCGCCGGCCAGGAGAATGTCGACCGGCGGACTGATTTGGGCGGCGGCGGTCAGCGCGCGGGCGACGAGGTCGCTGAGGCGGCCATTGGCGATTTCGCCGATAAGCAAAGTCGCCATGGTCAGATCACCCCCGCTTCGTCGCGCAGCTTGGCGACCAGCTCGGCCACCGACTTGACCTTGACGCCGGCCTTGCGGCCGCCGGGCTCGGCGGTCTTGAGCACCTTCAGCCGCGGCGCGACGTCGACCCCGTAGTCGGCAGGCGTCTTCTCGTCGATCGGCTTCTTCTTCGCTTTCATGATGTTGGGCAGCGAGGCGTAGCGCGGCTCATTGAGGCGAAGGTCGGCGGTGACGATCGCCGGCAGTCTCAGCGAGACGGTCTGCAGGCCGCCGTCGACCTCGCGCGTCACCGCGACCGTTCCGTCGGCGAGCTCGACCTTGGAGGCGAAGGCGCCCTGCGGCCGGCCGGTCAGCGCGGCGAGCATCTGGCCGGTCTGGTTGCTGTCGTCGTCGATCGCCTGCTTGCCCATGATCACCAGGCCGGGCTGCTCGGCGTCGAACACGCCCTTGAGGATCTTGGCGACCGCAAGCGGCTCGACGAGCGAATCGGTCTTGACCAGGACGCCTCGGTCGGCGCCCATCGCCAGGCCGGTGCGCAGCGTTTCGGTCGCCTGCGCCGGGCCGATCGACACGACCACGACCTCGCTGGCTTTGCCCGCTTCCCTGAGCCGCAGCGCCTCTTCGACCGCGATCTCGTCGAACGGATTCATCGACATCTTCACATTGGCGAGGTCGACGCCCGAACCGTCGGGTTTGATGCGAATTTTGACGTTGTAGTCGACGACCCGTTTGACGGGGACGAGAATCTTCATGGCTGCGGCGGCCCTCCTGCCTTCGGCGCAGACGATCCCGAAGTCGAGGGCGCCACCCCTAATCGTGCGAATCGGTCGAGTCAACGCGACCTTCGCGGGGTTCGGCGGCCGCCGTCGCCCTTGCCGCGCGGCCAAGGGATTGGCTATATCCGTCAAAGGCGACCGACAGGCGCCGGCGCGGACGTTTCCACGGCGGGGTCCAGAGAGGGCGCGACGGGGCGCGAAACGAGCGAGGGCGGGCCGCGCGACGCGGTCTCGTGACGACAACAGGGATTGGTGAATGCGCGCGCCGGGCGGACCGCGACTCTTGCTGCGACGGCTCCGCGAAGTCATGGCGGAGCCCGTCACGGCGCAGGCGCGCCTCGATCGCATCGTCGTCCTCATCGCCTCCAACATGGTCGCCGAAGTGTGCTCGCTCTATGTTGCGCGCGCCGACGGCCCGCTCGAACTCTACGCGACCGAAGGACTCAATCGCGAGGCGGTGCATCTGACGCGGATGATGCCGGGCGAAGGCCTGGTCGGCCTGATCGCCGCCACCGCCGAGCCGCTCGCGCTCTCCGACGCGCAGGGCCACCCTCACTTCTCCTACAGGCCGGAGACCGGCGAGGAGATCTATCAGTCGTTCCTCGGCGTTCCGGTGCTGCGCGGCGGCGCGACGCTCGGCGTGCTGGTGGTGCAGAACCGCGCGCGGCGCACCTACTCCGAGGAGGAAATCGAGGCGCTGCAGACGACCGCGATGCTGTTGGCCGAAATGATCGTCTCGGGCGAGTTGCAGTCGATCGCCGGCCAGGAAGCGCCGATCGCCGTGCGGCGACCAGAATCGCTGACCGGCCAACCGATCGCCGAAGGCCTCGGCCTCGGCCATGTCGTGCTGCACCAGCCGCGCGTCGCGGTGGCGAAGATCGTCGCCGACGACATCTCGATGGAACTCGACCGGCTCGAGAAGGCGATCGAGGCGATGCGCGCCTCGGTCGACGAGCTGATCGACCGTAGCGACGACGGCCGCTCCGGCGAGCATCGCGAGGTCCTCGAGGCCTTCCGCATGATCGCCCACGACCGCGGCTGGCTGAGACGGCTGCGCGAGGCGGTGGCGGGCGGCCTCACCGCCGAGGCCGCGGTCGAGCGGGTGCAGAGCGACGCGCGCGCGCGGCTGCAACGCCAGACCGATCCCTATCTGCGCGACCGCCTGCACGACCTGACCGACATCGCCAACCGCCTGCTCCACCAGCTCGCCGGCCAGAGCCTGGTGTTGGAGCCGGGCGAGTTGCCGGACAATGCGATCCTGGTCGCCCGCTCGATGAGCCCGGCGGCCCTGCTCGACTACGACCGCTCTCGCCTGCGCGGCGTCGTGCTCGAGGAAGCGGGCGCGTCGAGCCACGTCGCGATCGTCGCGCGCGCGCTGTCGATCCCCGCCGTCAGCGATCTGCCCAACATCACCGAAATCGTCGAGCAGGGCGACGCCATCATCGTCGATGGAGTCACCGGCGAAGTGCAGGTGCGGCCTCCGCCCGACGTCGAGGCGTCCTATGGCGAGAAGGCGCGGCTGCGCGCGCGCCAGCAGGACCAGTATCGCGCGCTGCGCGACAAGCCGAGCGTCACCGTCGACGGCGTCACGATCGGCCTGCACATGAACGCCGGCCTGCTGATCGACATGCCGCATCTCGAAGAGAGCGGGGCGGATTCGATCGGGCTGTTCCGCACCGAGCTGCAATTCATGCTGGCGCCGAGCTTCCCGCGTCTCAACGCGCAAGAGGCGATCTACCGCAGCGTGCTCGAGGCGGCCGGCGATCGCACGGTGACCTTCCGCACCCTCGACATCGGCGGCGACAAGATGCTGCCTTACATGAAGCGGCTCGACGAGGAGAACCCGGCGCTCGGCTGGCGCGCGATCCGCATGGGCCTCGACCGGCCCGGCCTCTTGCGCACCCAGTTGCGCGCGATGCTGCGCGCCACCGCCGGGCGCGAGCTCAAGGTCATGATCCCGATGGTGTCGACGGTCACCGAGTTCGACGCGGCGCGCAAACTGTTCGACCTCGAGATCGCCTTCGCCAAGCGCTGCGGCCACGAGCCGCCGCGCGACATCAAGCTCGGCGCGATGGTCGAGGTGCCGTCGCTGGTGTGGGAAATCGACGAGATGGCCCAGGCCGCCGACTTCCTCTCGGTCGGCTCCAACGACCTGATGCAGTACGTGTTCGCCGCCGACCGGGTCAACAAGCGCGTCGCCGGGCGCTTCGACGAGCTGTCGCCGGCCTTTCTGCGCGCGCTGAAGGCGATCGCCGACGCCGGAAGGCGCCACGGCAAGCCGGTGACGCTGTGCGGCGAGATGGGCGGCCGCCCGCTTGGCGCGATGGCGCTGATCGCGCTCGGCTTCCGCAATTTCTCGATGGCGGCGACGGCGATCGGGCCGATCAAGGCGATGGTGCTGTCGCTCGACGCCAGCGCGGCGCAATGCGAGCTCGAAGCGATGCTCGCCGACCACAGCCGTCACGGTTCGCTGCGTGCGCTCCTGCAGGCGCTGGCCGAGCGCCTCGACGTCCGCCTCTAGCGCCGCTCACGCGTTTGCGCTCAATTCCTGACCCGCCATGGCCGCCGCCCAAAACTTCGACCTCATCCTGCGCCGCTACGAAGAGATCGGCGCCCGGCTCAGCGCCGGCTCGAGCGGCGGGGGCGCCTATGCCGCGCTGTCGCGCGAATTCGCCGAGCTGGAGCCGGTGGTCGAGGCGATCCGCGCCTGGCGCGCCAAGGAGAAGGAGCGCGCCGACCTCGACGCCTTGCTCGCCGAATCGGGGCTCGATCCGGAGATGCGTTCGCTTGCCGAGGCCGACCGCGCTCGGGTCGCGGCGGAGATCGAACCGATGGCGCAGGCGATCCTCGTCGCCCTCCTGCCCAAGGACATGGCCGACGAACGCAACGTCATTCTCGAAGTGCGAGCGGGGACCGGCGGCGACGAGGCGGCCCTGTTCGCCGGCGACCTCTTTCGCATGTACGTCAAATACGCGGAATCGAAGGGGTGGAAGGTCGAGGTTCTGTCGGCTAGCGAGGGAACCGCAGGCGGCTACAAGGAGGTCGTCGCCGGGATCGCCGGCCGCGGCGCCTATGCGCGGCTGAAATACGAGAGCGGCGTCCATCGCGTCCAGCGCGTGCCGGCGACGGAGGCGCAGGGCCGCATCCACACGTCTGCGGCGACGGTCGCCGTGCTGCCCGAGGCCGAGGAGGTCGACGTCGCGATCAACGAAGCCGACCTCAAGATCGACACCATGCGCGCCAGCGGCGCCGGCGGTCAGCACGTCAACAAGACCGAATCGGCGATCCGCATCACCCATCTGCCGACCGGCATCGTCGTCGCGGTGCAGGAGGAGCGCTCCCAGCACCGCAATCGCGCCAGGGCGATGGCGCTCCTCAGGGCGCGCATCCTCGACGCCGAGACGAGCCGCGCGAGCGAAGAGCGCGCCGAGGCGCGCCGCGTCCAGGTCGGCTCGGGCGACCGCTCGCAGCGTGTCCGCACCTATAATTTCCCGCAGGGGCGCGTGACCGACCACCGCGTCAACCTGACGCTCTACAGCCTCGAGCGGCTGATGGAGGGCGAGGGGCTCGACACGATCGTCGACGCGCTGGCCGCCGACCGGCAGGCGAAGCTGCTCGCCGAACAGGCGGAAAACCGATGATCGTCCGCCTGCCGCCTTGCGCGCCGGGCCAGACGATCGGCCTGCTCGGCGGCACTTTCGACCCGCCGCACGCCGGCCATCGGCTGATCTCCGGGCTGGCGCTGCGCCGCCTGCGGCTCGACCGGCTGTGGTGGCTCGTCACGCCCGGCAATCCGCTGAAGGAGACCGACGGGCTCGCCGCGACGCGAGCGCGGGTCGCCGCGGCGCAGCGCCTCGCGCGCGACCCGCGCATCGCCGTAACCGGTTTCGAAGCGGAGATCGGCTCGCGCTACACCTACCAGACGATCGCCTGGCTTTGCCGCCGCGCTCCCGGCGTCCATTTCGTCTGGATTATGGGCGCCGACAATTTGAGTCAGTTCCATCGCTGGCGGCGCTGGCGGGACATCGCCCGCCTGGCGCCGATCGTCGTGATCGACCGACCCGGTTCAACCCTCAAGGCGCTTGCCGGACCGGCCGGAAGCGCGCTCGGCCGCTTCCGCTGGCCGGAGGAGGAGGCGGCGCATTTCGCGTCGGCGCGCCCGCCAGCCCTCCTTTTCCTGCATGGACCGCGCTCGGATCAATCGTCGAGCGCCCTGAGGCGCGCCGCGACCAGCCGCTCGTCTTGAAAAGTCAATGGTTGCGGATCATCTTTATCCGTGGACCGCGCGAATCGCGCGGCCAAGGCCGAAAGGAAGCCGAACCTGACCCCAACGCGCGAGACCAAGGCGCCGTTGCGCCGCCGCAAAGCTTCTCCCGCCCCTGTCCCTGACCGCCCCAGGGACGCCCTCTTGCCCCGCGCCATCCTCGCCAGCCTGGAGAACTCCAAGGCCGAGGACATTGTGGCGATCGACGTCGCCGGCAAGACGAGCCTCGCCGACACGATGATCGTCGCCACCGGGCGGTCGAACGTGCATGTCGGGGCGATCGCCGACCATCTCGCCAAGGCGGTGCGCGCCGCCGGTTATCCGACGCCGCGCCTCGAGGGCCTGCCCAACTGCGACTGGGTGTTGCTCGACGCCGGCGACGCGATCGTCCACATCTTCCGCCCGGAAGTGCGGCGGTTCTACAACCTCGAGAAACTGTGGAGCGCCGACCGCCCGCACGAAGTCCAGCCGGCGAGGGCCAGCTGAGGCTTCGATGCGCCTGACGCTGATCGGCGTCGGCCGTCTCAAGGCCGGTCCCGAGCGCGAGCTGTTCGAGCGCTATTTCAAGCGCGCCGGCGCCCTTGCGCGCGCCCAGGGGATCGCCGCGATCGAGATGCGCGAGATCGACGAGAGCCGCGCCCGCCGCGCCGAGGATCGCATTGCCGAAGAGGCGCGGCTGATGCGCTCCGCCCTCCCAAAAGGGTCGTGGCTCGCGCTGCTCGACGAGCGCGGCGCGGCGTTGACCAGCCGCCAGTGGGCCGAAGAGATCGGTCGCGCGCGCGATGGCGGCGTCCCGGCCTATGCGATCGCGATCGGCGGACCCGACGGGAGCGACCCGTCGCTGAGAACGGAAGCGCGCACGCTGCTGAGCTTCGGCGCGATGACCTGGCCCCACCAACTGGTGCGGACGATGGCGGCCGAGCAGCTCTATCGCGCGCTTTCCATTCTCGGCGGCCACCCCTATCATCGCGATTGATAGAAGACAGGCGGCGATGCTCCCAAGCGGTCGGGCGGTCGTGTTCGCGGCGACGGCGGCGTTCGGCGCGCTGGCCTTGGCGCTTGCGTCGGCGCGCGCCGAATCGCCGCCCCCCGCGCCACCTTCCGCCGCCTCTGCGCCCGCCGCGCCGACCGATGACGCGTCCGCGCCGCAGGATCGGCTGCGCGGGGTCGAGGACACGATTCGCGCTTCCGACGATCAGCGCCGCAAGATCGAGACCGACATCGAGTCGCTGCGCGCCGACAAGGCGCGGCTCAGCGCCGCCCTGATCGATACGACCGCCCAGGTTCAGGACGGCGAAAAGCAGATCGCCGCCGCCAACGAGCGGCTCGACGGGCTCAACGCCAACGCCGACGCTCTGACCCGCTCGCTCGACAACCGCCGCTCCGTCATCGCCGACGTGCTCGCGGTGCTGCAGCGCATGGGCCGCAATCCGCCGCCTGCGATCCTCGTCCGGCCCCAGGACATGGCCGAAGCGATCCGCGCAGCCACCCTGCTCGGCTCGACGGTCGAGGCGCTGAAGAGCGAGACGGACGCCTTGCGCGCCGACCTCGCCCAGCTCGCCGATCTGAAGGCGTCGATCGCCAAGCAGCGCGACGATCTTGCTCAGCGCCAGACGGCGCTGGCGGTCGAGAAGACGCGGCTCGCCGCGCTGATCGACGCGCGCCAGCAGTCGCTGAGCGAGGCCGAGCAGGCGCTCGCCGCCCAGCGCCAGCGCGCCGCCCAGCTCGCCGGCCAGGCGGCAAATCTCAAAGATTTGATCGCAAAGATGGAGTCGGCTGGCGCGGCCGACCGGGCGAACGCCGCCGACATCGCCGCCAAGGCGGCGGCGTTGCGCAACGCTGACCCGGCGCGACTGAAGCCGGCGGTCGCCTTCGCCGACGCCAAGGGCTCGCTCGTCCTGCCGGTCGCCGGCTCAGTTCTCAGGAGCTTCGGCGATCCCGACGGATTCGGCGGGGTCGAAAAGGGCCTGTCGGTCGGCGCTCCGCCCGGCTCGACGGTGGCCTCGCCGGTCGACGGGTCGATCGTATTCGCCGGTCCGTATCGGTCCTATGGACAACTCTTGATCATCAATGCCGGACAAGGCTACTATTTCGTCTTGGCCGGTATGGATCGCATTAACGTGTCGGTCGGTCAGTTCGTGTTGGCCGGCGAGGCCGTGGCGACCATGGGCGACGGCGCGGCGCGGACAGCGGCCGCCGCCGCAATTGGCGCAACGCAGCCGGTTCTCTATATCGAACTGAGGAAAGACGAGACGGCGGTCGATTCCGGACCGTGGTGGACAAAGGCAGACATCGAAAAGGCCCGCGGATGAAACGCAAGATTTCCTATTTGGCGTTGGGCGCGGCGATCGGCGCCGTGACGGCGGGTCTGATCCCGCACGCTCTGCCGCAGGTGACGCAGAGCGCTTTCGCGGCCGCGGCCGACACCTATCGTCAGCTCAATCTGTTCGGCGACGTTTTCGAGAAGATCCGCAACGACTACGTCGAGAAGCCCGACGAGGCGAAGCTGATCGAGGCGGCGATCAACGGCATGTTGAGCTCGCTCGACCCGCACTCGAGCTACATGGACGCGAAGGCCTACCGCGACATGCAGGTGCAGACCAATGGCGAGTTCGGCGGTCTGGGCATCGAGGTGACGCAGGAGGACGGGCTGCTGAAGGTGGTCAGTCCGATCGACGACACGCCGGCCGCCAAGGCGGGAGTGCTTTCGGGCGACATCATCACCGCGATCGACGACGAATCGACGCAGGGCATGACGCTCGACCAGGCGGTCGACAAGATGCGCGGCGCCGTCAACTCTCCGGTCAAGCTCAAGATCATCCGCGGCGCGTCGAAAGACGTGAAGGAATTCAAGATCGTCCGCGACGTGATCAAGGTCCAGTCGGTGCGCTCGAAGGTGGAGGGCGACGACATCGCCTACATCCGCGTCACCCAGTTCACGGCGCAGACCGCCGACGGGCTGAAGAGCGCGATGGACAAGCTGCACAGCGAGCTCGGCGACAAGCTCAAGGGCTATATCCTCGATCTGCGCAATAACCCTGGCGGTCTGCTCGACCAGTCGATCGATGTCGTCAACACCTTCGTCGATCGCGGCGAGATCGTTTCGACCCGCGGCCGAAATCCCGACGACGCGCAGCGCTTCAACGCGCGGCCCGGCGGCGACCTTTCCGGCGGCAAGCCGATGGTGGTGTTGATCAACGGCGGTTCGGCCTCGGCCTCCGAGATCGTCGCGGGCGCGCTGCAGGACCACAAGCGTGCGACGCTGATCGGCACCCGCTCGTTCGGCAAGGGTTCGGTGCAGACGATCATGCCGCTCGGCGAGGACGGCGCGCTGCGCTTGACGACGGCGCGCTACTACACGCCGTCTGGCCGCTCGATCCAGGCCAAGGGCATCGAGCCCGACATGGTGATCCTGGAGGACGTTCCCCCCGACATGCAGGGCAAGGACGACACCAAGGGCGAAGCCTCGCTCAAGGGCCACCTGAAAAACGGCGACGACGAGAAGAGCGGCTCGCAGGCCTATGTGCCGCCCGACGAGAAGGACGACAAGCAGCTCACCGCCGCGATCGACCTTCTGCACGGCGTCAAGCGCGCCGACGCGACGCCCGTCAAGGCGGATTCGAGCGCCGCTGCGCCCGCTGCGCCGGCGGCCGTCGCCCCGCCCGCCTCCGGCGGCGACGCGCTGCCAGAGCCCGCGGCGACTCCGACCCCCGACGCTCCGAAGTGAACGTGGAGGCGCCAGCTCGGATGACGCGCGCGATCCCCTATCTGGCGGTGGGCGTCGTCTGCGGCGCGCTCGCCGTCGCCTACGTCGGCGGTGGGGCGTCGCACGCGACCCCCAACGCTGACGCACAGGAAAGCCAGCGTCTGGCGCTGTTCGCGCGCGCCTTCGAGACGGCGCGCGACGCCTACGTCGACGAGGCCGACCCGACCAAGATGGTGGTCGGCGCGATCAACGGCATGCTCGTTTCCCTCGATCCGCATTCGACCTATTTCGACGCCAAGGCGCTCAGCGAGTTCGAAAACACGATGAAGGGCGAGGAGTTCGGCGGACTCGGCCTCGAGGTGATGCAGGAAGGCGGACTGGTGCGGGTCGTCAGCCCGATCGACGAGACGCCCGCGGCGCGCGCGGGCATGCTGTCGGGCGACGTCATCACCGCGATCGACGACACGCCGGTCAAGGGGCTGACGCTCAAGGAGGCGGTCGACCGCATGCGTGGTCCGGCCAACACCTCGGTCAAGCTGACTGTGCAGCGCGAAAGCGAAAGACAGACGCGCGTCTTCACCATCGTGCGCGAGATCATCCACGTGCTGCCGGTGCGGGCGCGGCTCGAGGGCGGGGGCGACGTCGGCTACATCCGCATCACCCAATTCAACCAGCAGACTTTCGACGGCGTACAGAAGGCGATCGCCCATTTCAGGAGCGACCCCGGCTCGGACAAGCTCAAGGGCTACATCCTCGACCTGCGCAACAATCCCGGCGGCCTGCTCACCCAGTCGATCGAGGTCGTCAACGCCTTCGTCGATCACGGCGAGATCGTCTCGACCCGCGGGCGGACGCTCGACCAGCAGCAGGAATATTACGCCCGCGCCGGCGCCGACCTGTCACAGGGCAAGCCGCTCGTCGTGTTGATCAACGGGGGCTCGGCCTCGGCGTCGGAGATCGTCTCCGGCGCGCTGCAGGACCTCAAGCGCGCGACGCTGATCGGCACCCGCTCCTTCGGCAAAGGCTCGGTGCAGACCGTGCTGCCGCTCGGCGATGACGGCGCGCTGAAGCTGACGACGGCGCGCTACTACACGCCGTCGGGCCGCTCGATCCAGGCCAAGGGCATCGAGCCGGACATCAAAGTCCGCGAATCGATCCCCGACGACCTCAAGGGCAAGGTCGACAGCAAGGGCGAGGCGTCGCTCCAGGGTCATTTGAAGAACGGCGACGACGAGAAAACCGGCTCCGAGGCCTATGTTCCGCCCGATCCGAGCAAGGACGAGCAACTCATCGCCGCGATCGACCTCCTGCATGGCCGCGCCGCCGCCAAGGCGAAGGACGTCGGCAGCGGCGACAATTGACGCCCCGCGCCCACGCTCCGCACGCGGGGAGAAGGGCGATCAGGGATCAGCGCGGCGCGTCGCCATTGGCTTCCAGAACCGCGCCGGCGAGATAGAGCGAGCCGGCGACAAGGATGCGCGGCGGAACCGGCCACTCGCGCGCAGCGAGGAACTTCAGCGCCGAGGCGACGCCGTCGCAGGCGACGGCCTCGATGCCGACGCTCCGGGCGATCGCGGCGACCTCCTCGGCCGATCGGGCGGCGTGTTCGCCGGCGACCGGAACGGCGAGCGCCTCCTGCGCCAGCCCCTTGAAGTGGCTGAGGAAGCCCGCCGTATCCTTGCTCGCCAACGTGCCGCAAATCAGCGCCAGCGGCCGCGGCGCGTGGTCTTCGAGATCGGCGATCGCTTCGGCGAGCGCGCGGCCGCCCGCCTCGTTGTGGGCGCCATCGAGCCAGACCTCGGCGCGCGGCGGCGCGAGGGCGACCAGCGGGCCGCCGCGCAGCCGCTGCAGCCGCGCCGGCCATTCGACGTCGACGAGGCCGCGTTCGAGCGCGCGATTGGCCAGCCCCGGCTCGATCGCGCGCAGCGTCGCGACCGCGGTCGCGGCGTTGCCGAGCTGATGGCGGCCGACGAGGCGCGGCGCCGGCAGATCGACCAGGCCTTCGGCGTCCTCGTAGGCGAACCGGCCGTTCTCGGCGCGGGCATGGAAATCGCGCCCGGCGAAGCGGCGCAGGGCGCCGACTTTCAACGCCTCGCGTTCGATGACCCGCAGCGCCGCGCCGTCCTGCTCGGCGACGATCGCCGCGACGCCGTGGCGCAGGATGCCCGCCTTTTCGTACGCGATCTTTTCGATCGTCGGGCCGAGGAATTCGACATGGTCGATCGACACCGGGGTGATCACGGTCGCCGCCGGCCTCTCGATCACGTTGGTGGCGTCGTAGCGGCCGCCGAGCCCGACCTCGAGCAGCAGATAATCGGCGGGGGTCTCGCTGAAGAGGACAAAGGCGGCGGCGGTGGTGATCTCGAACACCGAGATTGACCGGCCGGCGTTGACCGCCTCGCAGCGGGCGAGCGCGTCGGCGAGCCGCTCGTCGTCGACCAGGGCGCCGGCCAGCCGGATGCGCTCGTTGAAGCGCACGAGATGGGGCGAAGTGTAGACATGGACGCGCTTGCCGGCAGCCTCGAGCGCGGCGCGCATGAAGGCGATGGTCGAGCCCTTGCCGTTGGTGCCGGCGACGTGGACGACGGGCGGCAGGCGCTTGTGCGGCGCGCCGAGGTCGGCGAGCAGGCGTTCGACGCGATCGAGCGACAGGTCGATCCTACGCGGATGGAGAAGCGCGAAACGCTCGAGGACGGCGTCGATCGCGGTCATGCCGCTTCCCGCCCGCGGCCGGGCGTCAGGCCGCCGCCGGCGCGCTCTGCGGCGACGCGGTCAGCAGCCGGCACAGCCGCGCCAGCGTCGCGCGCATCTGCGGCCGCGGCACCACCATGTCGACCATGCCGTGCGCCTGCAGGAACTCGGCGCGCTGAAAGCCCTCCGGCAGACGCTCGCGCACCGTCTGTTCGATGACGCGCGCGCCGGCAAAGCCGATCACCGCGCCGGGCTCGGCGATATGCACGTCGCCGAGCATGGCGTAAGACGCGGTCACGCCGCCGGTGGTCGGATTGGTCAATACGACGATATAGGGCAGCCGCGCGGCGCGCAGACGCTGCACCGCGACCGTCGTGCGCGGCATCTGCATCAGGGCGAACATGCCCTCCTGCATGCGTGCGCCGCCCGAGGCGGTGAAAATGATGAACGGGGTGCGCCGCTCGACCGCCTCGCTCATGCCGTCGACGATTGCTTCGCCGGCGGCGACGCCGAGCGTGCCGCCCTGGAAAGCGAAGTCGTGCACCGCCACCGTCGCCCCCAGCCCCTCGATGGCGCCGCGCGTGACGATGACGGCATCGTCAGACCCGGTCTTGGCGCGATGCTCCTTGAGCCGGTCGGCGTAGCGCTTGACATCACGGAACTTCAGCGGATCGGAGACAGTCTCGGGGACCGGGAGCATTTCGTAGACGCCATCGTCGAACAGCGAGGCGAGCCGCGCCCGGGGTTCAATCGCCATATGGTAGCCGGAGCCCGGCACCACCATCAGGTTGGCCTCGAGATCCTTGTGAAAGACGAGCTGGCCACTTTCCGGGCATTTTACCCACAGGTTCTCCGGCGTCTCGCGCCGCAGCAGCGAGCGAATCTTCGGCGGAACGACGTTGGATATCCAGTTCATCGGCCGGCCCTCGTCTGGTCTTGCGTTTTCGCGGCGCCGCGCACGCCCTCGGCGATCGAATGCGCGAGGCGCGCGACGGCGTCGACCGTGTCCGGTCCCGCCTTGCCGTCGATCAGCGACACGCGCAACGCCTCGACCAACGCAGTGCCGACCACCACGCCGTCGGCGACGCGGGCGATCGCCGCCGCGCTCCTGGCGTCTTTCACGCCGAACCCGACCGCTACCGGCAGATGGGTATGGCGCTTGATCAGCGCAACCGCCGCGCCGACTTTGGCGGGATCGGCGGCCGCCGCGCCGGTGACGCCCGTGATCGATACGTAGTAGACGAAGCCCGAAGTGTTGGCGAGCACGGCCAGCAGACGCTTGTCGTCGGTCGTCGGCGTCGCCAGGCGAATGAAGTTGAGCCCGGCCTCGAGCGCTGGCAGGCACAATTCCTCGTCTTCCTCCGGCGGCAGATCGACGACGATCAGGCCGTCGACGCCGGCCGCCTTGGCGTCCTCGAGGAACGCGTCGACGCCGTAGACGTAGATCGGGTTGTAGTAGCCCATCAGCACGATCGGGGTGTCGTCGTCGGCCTCGCGGAACGCGCGCGTCAATGCGAGCGTCTTGCGCAGGGTCTGGCCGCCGCGCAGCGCGCGCAGCCCCGCGGCCTGGATCGCCGGCCCGTCGGCCATCGGATCGGAAAACGGCATGCCGATCTCGATTACGTCGGCCCCCGCCTTGGACAAGGCTTTGACGATCTTCAGCGAAGTCTCTTCGTCGGGGTCGCCGGCCATGACGAATGTCACGAGCCCGGCGCGCTGTTGGGCGCGCAAAGCGGCGAAACGGCGGTCGATGCGGGTCGTCATGCGCGGCTCGTTAGCATAACGGCGCGCGCGAGGGAAATTGCCAAAACACTCGACATCGCGTTTCGGCGACGTAATAATGCGCGCGATGTCGTCGGTCCGCATACGCTCATCCAGCGCGCGCCGATTTCTCTTCTGCGCCATGCCGATTCTTGCCGCTCTTGCGCTCAGCGTGGCGGCGAAGGGAGAGACGGTGCTCGCCTACGCGACGGCGGGCCCGCGCGCCACGCCGAACGCCGCCGCGCCGATGCGATTCGTGCGGGTGCGCAGCGACGACGCCGCTTGCCGGCCGAATTGTCCCGAGTGGATTTCGGCCGAGGGCAAGATCGTCACCGGCTCGGCCGACGCGCTCGAGCGCACGCTCAAAGCGGCGAACGATCGACGGCTGCCGATCGTCATCAATTCGGCCGGCGGCGCCGTCGAGGACGCGATGGCGATGGGCCGCCTGATCCGCGCCAAGCGGCTTGCGGTGGTCGTCGCCCACACCACGCTCGCGCCTTGCGCGAAAGGCGCCAAGACCTGCGGCGAAGCGAAAGGCGACGCCGACTCGCGCGGCGCCTATTGCGCCTCCGCCTGCACGCTGGCGCTCGCCGGCGGCGTCGAGCGCTATGTGAGCCAGCAGGGTTATGTCGGCGTCCACCAGATGACCGAGGTCGTCAAGGAGACGCAGGTCAAGAAGATCTACAAGGTTCATTATCTCAAGCTGGCGGGCCTCAAGCTCGAGCTTTCGCGTCATCTGGTCGGCGAGCAGAAGACGACCCAGGTCGCCAAACGCGCCGCCGACGATTCGGTCGACGACGACGTCGCCGATTACTTCGCCGAAATGGGCGTCACCGATCCGGTGATGAAACTGACGCTGACGACGCCATCGAGGAGCATCCACTGGCTCACCCCCGACGAGCTCAAGCTGTCGCGGCTGGCGACGGCCTGGATCGATCGCGCCAATCCGATCCTGGTCGACGGGCAGCCGAGTGGGCTTGCCGGCCTGGCGATCGACGCCAAATCGGCGTCGGCCTCGCAGTTCACCGCCAGGACGACGGCGCCGCTGACAATCTCGGTCAACGGGCGTCCCGCCAGGCTCGAGGCGAGCTTCGCCTTTCGCCGCGGCGGCGCGACGGTCGCCACGACTTTGACGGCGCGCGACGCCGAGACCGGCGCCGCGCTCGACCTGCCCGGCGCCGGCGCCTATCTCATCTTGTACCCGCAGGGCGTCGAGCTGCGCGCCGGTCGCCTGACCGCCGACGCGCCCCCGAGCGTCGTCACGTCGGCGCGCAGTTTCTGCCGTTTGCGGCGGGGCGGCGCCCGTGCGGTCATCAGCTTCATCGCCGACGGCGTCGAGCCCGACGCCCCGCATCCGGCCCCGATCGTGCTGGGTCTCAAGAGCGGCGAAGGAACAACCGCCCTGCTCGATGAAGCCTGCCCGCCAAGGTCGGTCGCCGCGCGCGCCGCCGACGCGCACCGCGGCGCTAGCGACTCCAAATCCCCGTAAGCGTCGCCTCGGCGAGCGCATGTCGACGCGCGCGTTCGACGACGCTCGACGCCGACGCGCCGGCGTCGAAGCCGAGCCTGGCGACGTCGAGCGCGTCGACTTCGAAGCGGTAGCGATGCGGCTTGTCGCCGACGGGCGGACAGGGGCCGAAATAGCCGACTCCGCCGGCGTCGTTCTCCGCCTGGGTCGCTCCCATCGGCGCAAGGCCAGCGTTCGGGTCGCCCGCGCCCGCTGCAAGCGACGCCGCGCCGGCCGGAATGTCGAAGATCGCCCAGTGCCAGAAGCCGCGCCCGGTCGGCGCGTCGGCATCGAACAGGCTGACGACGAAGCTCTTCGCGCCAGCCGGCGCGCCGCTCCACGCCAGCGCCGGCGAGCGATTGCCGCCCACGCAGCCGAAGCGATCGCCGACCTGCGCCTCGGCGACGCCGGCGCCGGGCGCGAGATCGGGACTGGCCAACGTCAACGGTTCGGCGCGTGCGCCTGTCGCGACAAGCAGCAGCGCCGCCCACGCCCGGTTCTGCATCGCCGCGCTCCTGGGCTCGAGCCCGCGCATGTTCGCCAATTCGCCGCGCCGCCGCAAGCGTTCAGCTTTCCGGCGGCGCGCCGGGATCGGAGAGCCGGTGCAGTCGGTCGGCGGCGGCGAGCGCGAAGCGCAGCAGCACGGCGCGGCGCGCCGCCGGCGGCAACGCGCGCGTCGGCGGCTCGCGCAGGATCTCGCCGCCGTAGGAATCGGCGACGATCAACCCCGCCTCGTCCGGCAGGATGTCGAGCGGCATGTCGACGGCGACAGCGAAATAGAACCGGTCGCAATGGGCGGCGTAGTCGCGCCATTTGTGGTCGGCGCGGAAGTCGGCGACCGACGACTTGATTTCGACGATCAGCAGTCGTCCCTCGTCGTTGACGCCGACGACGTCGGCGCGCCGTCCGCTCGACAGTTGCAACTCGGTGACGGTGACGAAGCCGCGCGCCCTCAGGAGCCGCCTCACCCCACGCGCGATCGCCAGCGCCGCCTCGGACTGGCGGCCGTCGACCGGCGCCTCGGTCGGCGCGGCCACCTCAGCGGTCCCTCGCGTCGGCGAGGATCATCGCCGCCGCCTTCTCGGCGATCATCATCGTCGGCGCCGCCGTATTGCCCGAGGGGATGCGCGGCATGACGGATGCGTCGGCGACGCGCAGACCTTCGAGCCCGATCGCCGTCAGCGACGCGTCGACCACCGCGCCCAGGTCGTCGGCGCGCCCCATCTTCGCCGTGCCGACCGGATGGAAGATCGTCGTGCCGATGTCGCCGGCCGCCCTGACGAGTTCCGCGTCGCTCTCAGCCGTCGCGCCGGGGCGGTATTCCTCCGGCCGAAAGCGCGCGAGCGCCGGCGCCGCGGCAAGGCGGCGCACGAGTCGGATGGCGTCGACGGCGACGCGCCGGTCCGTCTCGGTCGAAAGATAGTTCGGCTGGATGCGCGGCGGCGCCCGCGGATCGGGGCTGACGGCGTGGACAGAGCCGCGGCTCGTCGGTCTCAGATCGCAGACGCTCAGCGTTATGGCGGGAAAATCGTGCAGCGGCTCGCCGAACCGTTCGAGCGACAGCGGCTGGACATGGAACTCGACGTTGGCGGTGGCGAAGTCGGGCGAGCTCCTGGCGAAAATTCCCAGATGCGAAGGCGCCATGGTCATCGGCCCGCGCCGCCTGAGCGCATAGTCGAGCGCCATGCCGGCGCGACGGAGCGGCGAGCGAGAGTCGACATTGAGCGTGCGCGCGCCGGCGACGCGGAAGATCACGCGCAGTTGCAGGTGATCCTGCAGGTTCTCGCCGACGCCCGGCGCCGCGCGGACCAGTTCGCGGCCGAGCGCGGCGACGACGTCCGGCCGGCCGACGCCCGACAGTTCGAGCAACTGCGGCGTGCCGATCGCTCCGGCGCAGAGGATAATCTCGCCGTCGGCGCGCGCCTCCTGCGCGACGCCGCCGGCCACATAGCTGACGCCGACCGCGCGCCGCCCCGCGAAGATCAGCCGCTCGACATGCGCGCCGGCGACGACTTGCAGGTTCGGCCGGTCGAGGACCGGCTTGAGGAAGCCGCGCGCCGCGCTCCATCGCCGCCCGTTTCGCTGGTTGACGTCGAAATAGTCGGAGCCTTCGTTGTCGCCGCGGTTGAAATCGTCGACCTTGGGTATGCCGACCTCGGCCGCCGCGTCGCGCACCGCCTCGAGGATCGGCCAGGCGTCACGCGGACGCTCGATGCGCCACTCGCCGCCGGCGCCGTGCAGGGCGTCGGCGCCGCCATGGTAGTCCTCGTGGCGCTTGAAGAACGGCAGCACGTCGTCCCAGCCCCAGCCGTCGAGCCCGAGCTGGCGCCAGCCGTCGTAGTCGGCCGCCTGGCCGCGCATGTAGATCATGCCATTGATGGCGGAGGAGCCGCCGATCACGCGGCCACGTGGGTAGGCGATCGCGCGCCCGTTGAGGCCCGGCTCGGGCGCGGTCTTAAACCTCCAGTCGGCGCGCGGATCGCCGATCGCGAACAGATAGCCGACCGGGATATGCAGCCAGATCCAGTTGTCGCGGCCGCCCGCTTCGATCAGCAGCACACGACGGCGCGGATCGGCGGAAAGACGGTTGGCGAGCAAACAGCCGGCCGAGCCGGCGCCGACGACGATGAAGTCGCAGCGCGGTGGGTTCACGGCGTCGCCGCCCAGCACGCGACCGCCCGTCCCTGCTTGACTTCGAGCGGCGGCTTTTCCTTGCGACAGCGGTCGAAGGCGAGCGGGCAGCGCGGATTGAACGGACAGCCGGGCGGCGGCGCGATCGGCGACGGCGGCTCGCCCTTGAGCAGGACGCGCTCGCGCTTGGCGGTCGGATCGGCGACCGGCGTCGCCGACAGCAGCGCGCGCGTATAGGGGTGTTGCGGCGCGGAGAAAACCGCCTCGCGTCCGCCCAACTCGACCGCATGGCCGAGATAGACGACCATCACCTCGTCGGCGATATGGTGGACGACCGACAGGTCGTGCGAGACGAAGACGTAGGCGAGATTGAACTCCTCCTGCAACTCGGCGAGCAGGTTGAGCACTTGGGCTCGGATCGACACGTCGAGCGCCGACACCGGCTCATCGAGCACCAGGATCTTCGGCCTCAGCATCAGCGCGCGCGCGATGGCGATGCG
>PLRT01000271.1:0-7155 GCA_003164915.1 Hyphomicrobiales bacterium
TGTTCTGGAGCGCGGCGTGGTGCGGTGTCGCCGCCGGCGCCGTCGCCCGCGCCCGCGCCTTCGTCCGCCAGGCGGCGCGCTCCGCCGGCGGCCGCATGCCGCCCGCCGCCGCGCAGCTCACCCGCGCGCGCCTTTCGCTCGAGACCCTGCGCGGCGCGGTGCAGGCGGGCGTCGCCAACTTCGAGCGGCGCGCCGCCGATCCCGGCGGCCTCGCCACCACCGAGGCGCAGCTCGCGTTGACCCTGCTCAAGGTCGAAGCTTCGGAGCTGGCGACCCAGACGGTGCTGACCGCGATGCGCATCTGTGGCCTCGCCGGCTACCGCAACGACAGCCCCTTCGCCATGGGCCGCTTCCTGCGCGACATCCTGTCGTCGCCGATCATGATCAACAACGACCGCATCCTCGCCAGCGCCGATCCCGCCGCGCTGATGAGCGAGACGCCGACCGCGCTGAGCCTCTGACATCCGACGAGGGAGCCGCCATGAACATTGCGCCCAATCGCCTCGGCCAGCCCGCCGCCTCGCAGGAGGCGATCCTCGACGCCTTGTTCCATCCGACCGGCGTCGACGGCGTCTACGGCCGCTCCGGCGCTTACGAGGCTGTCGTCGAAGGGCTCGGCGCGCTGATCACCCAAGCTCGCGATCCGCGCGCCGAGATCGTGCGCTTTCCCCCCGTCGTCAGTCGCGCGCTGATCGAGAAGTCGGGCTACCTCAAGAGCTTCCCGCATCTGCTCGGCTGCGTTTGCGCGCTCGGCGGCGACGACGCGGCGATCGGCGCGGCGGTCGACCGCTTTGACTCGGGCGGGACCTGGACCGACGGCTTGCAGGCGAGCGACCTCGTGCTCGCCCCGGCGGCCTGCTACCCGGTCTACCCGCTGGCGGCGCGGCGCGGCGCGATTGCGCGCGACGGGCTCATCTTCGACGTCGCCTCCGACTGCTTCCGCCGCGAGCCGTCGCGCGACCTCGACCGTCTGCAATCGTTCCGCATGCGCGAATTCGTCTTCATCGGCGCGCCCGACGCGGCGACGGCGTTTCGCGACGACTGGAAGGCGCGCGCCGGCGATTTCGTCGACGCGCTCGGCCTCACGTCGCGCGTCGATCCGGCGAGCGACCCGTTCTTCGGCCGCGGCGGCGCGATGGTCGGCCGCTTCCAGGTCGAACAGGCGCTGAAGTTCGAGCTGATGATCCCGGTGCGCTCGGCCGAGCAGCCGACCGCCTGCATGAGTTTCAACTGCCACCGCGACCATTTCGGCGAGACTTGGGGTCTCAAGAGCGCGGACGGCGCGACCGCCCACACCGCCTGCGTCGCCTTCGGCATGGACCGGCTGGCGGCGGCGCTGTTCGCCGCGCACGGCGTCGATTCCGCGCGCTGGCCGGCAAGCGTGCGCAGGACGCTCAGCCTGTGATGACGTCCCACGGCGCTGCTTGACGCCCCCGCGTCGGACTGACAAGATCGTTATAGACTATAGCTATCTGCCGCCCGCCTCGCGCCGGCGCCGAACGGCAGGGCTGAGGGCGGGAGGACACGATGCGGGCGATCCGCGCAGACGGCGAGACGTCGCTTTCCGTGCTCGGAACGCTGACCCCGAGCCTCGTCGCCCGCCCTGACGGCGCCTTCCTCGTCCGTTCCGCCGAACCGCTGCCCGCCTATCCGCGCCGGCTCGGCGACTGCCTGAGACGCTGGGCGCGCGAGGCGCCTGACCGGGTCTTCCTCGCCGAGCGCAACCCCGACCGCTCGTGGCGCAGGCTGACCTACGCCGAGACGCTCGACGCGGTCATGCGTGTCGCGGCGGCGATGCTGAAGTTCGATCTCAGCCCCGCGCGGCCGATCGTCGTGCTGTCGGGCAATGACGTCGAGCACGCGCTGATCGGCCTGGCGGCGATGGAGATCGGCGTCCCCTATTGTCCCATCTCGCCGCCCTATTCGCTCGCCTCGCAGGATTTCGCCAAGCTCAGGTTCGCCTTCAATCTGCTGACGCCGGGCCTCGTCTACGCGACCGACGGCGCGGCCTTCGCGCGCGCCTTCGCCGCCGTCGCTCCGCCGGGCGTTCCGCGCGTCGTCGCGCGCGGCGCCGACGCGGCCGATGCGCTCGAATTCGCCGACCTCCTCGCCGCGACGCCGGGCGTCGACTTCGAGCGGGCGCGCGCGGCGGTCGGCCCGGAGACGATCGCCAAATTTCTGCTCACCTCCGGCTCGACCGGCCGGCCAAAAGCCGTGATCAACACCCAGCGCATGATCTGCGCCAATCAGGCGATGCTCGCTCAGGCGTTCCCGTTCTTCGACTGGGAGCCGCCGGTCCTGCTCGACTGGCTGCCGTGGAGCCACACCTTCGGCTCGAACCACAATTTCGGCATCGCCCTCGTTCACGGCGGGACGTTCCATTTCGACGGCGGCCGGCCGATGCCGGGCGGCGTCGAGGAGACGGTCGCCAACCTGCGCGAGATCGCGCCGACCGCCTATTTCAATGTGCCGAAGGGCTTCGAGGCCTTGCTGCCGCATCTCGAAGCCGACGCGGGCCTGCGCGCGCATGTCTTCAGCCGATTGAAGATGCTGTTCTACGCCGGGGCCGGTCTCGCGCCGGAGATCTTCCACGTCTATCGCGCGATGGCGAAGCGCGAGACCGGCCGCGACATGCCGTTCGTCACCGGCCTCGGCGCGACCGAGACCTCGCCTTCGGCGTTGATGTGCCTGATGGACGTCGACGAGCCCGGCAACATGGGCCAGCCGATGGCGGGCGTCGAGCTCAAGCTGGCGCCGATCGAAGGCAAGCTCGAAGCGCGGGTGCGCGCGCCGACCGTGACGCCCGGCTATTGGCGCGACGACGAGCTCACGCGCAAGGCGTTCGACGACGAGGGCTTTTACCGCTTCGGCGACGCCCTGCGCTTCGCTGCTCCCGGCGACCCAAGGGGGGGCTTTCTGTTCGACGGCCGCATCGCCGAAGATTTCAAGCTCGCGACCGGCACCTGGGTCAGCGTCGGGCCGCTGCGCGCCGCGCTGGTCTCGGCGCTGGCGCCGCTCGCCAGGGACGCGGTAATCGCCGGCCACGACCGCGACGATGTCGCGGCGCTGATCTTCCCCGATCTCGACGCCTGCCGGATGCTGGCGGACGCCGACGACCTCGACGACCCGAAGGTGCGCGAAGCCTTCCGCAAGCGGCTCGCCGTCTTCGCCGGCCAGGCGACCGGCTCCGCCGCCCGGGTCGAGCGCATCCTGCTGCTCGCCGATCCGCCGTCGCTCGACGCCGGCGAGATCACCGACAAGGGCTCGCTCAACCAGCGCGCCGCGCTGCAACGCCGAACCCGAGCGGTCGCCGCGCTCTACGATCCGGAATCGGAAGCGCCGATCCGGGCGCACTGAGCCGCCCCGCCGCGCCGGCCGCGCGAAAGTCGCGCGCGCCCGCGCCGGAGCGTTTTGCGTTTTATATGGCATACCATATAGTGGCTTCACTCATCATATCGGGAGCGTGCGATGGCCGCGCCGGAAGTCGCGACGGCGAGCGAAAAGGCGTTCGACGACGACCGCCTCCGCCTCGACCGCCAAATTTGCTTTCCGCTCTACGCGGCGACCAACCTCATACAACGCCTCTATCGGCCGCTGCTGGCCCCGCTCGGTCTCACCTATTCGCAATATCTGGTGATGCTGCTGTTGTGGGAACGAAAGTCCGCTCATGTCGGCGAGCTGCGCGATGGTCTCCATCTCGACGCCGGCACGATCACACCCTTGCTCAAACGCATGGAGCGGGCCGGACTGTTGACGCGGCGACGCGAGCGCGACGACGAACGGCGGGTGGAGATTGCGCTGACGCGGCGCGGCGCGGCGCTGCGGCGAAGGGCCGAGCGCATTCCCGCCACGCTCGCGGCGCAGATCGGCGCCGAACCGGACGAACTCGCGAGCCTGCGCGCGCTCACGACTTCGCTGGTCGATCGGCTCCGGCGGATCGCTCTGATCGACTCGCGTGAACGATTTTCACCCCCCGAACCGAGGCGAGCATGACCGAGATTTACGAATTTGCCGTACGCGACATTTCCGGCCGAGACGTTTCGCTTTCCAGCTATCGCGGCAAGGCGCTGCTGATCGTCAACACGGCGAGCAAGTGCGGGTTCACGCCGCAATACGAGGGACTCGAGGCGCTCTATCGCGATCTCGGCGCGCGCGGACTCGTCGTGCTCGGCTTTCCCTGCAACCAGTTCGGCGGGCAGGAGCCGGGCGACGCCGCGGAAATCGCCAGCTTCTGCAAGCTGACCTACGACGTCACCTTCCCGATGTTCGCCAAAATGGACGTCAACGGCCCCGAAGCGAGCCCGTTGTTCGTCTGGCTCAAGGGCGAGGCGCCCGGCGTCCTGGGCAGCAAGGACATCAAATGGAACTTCACCAAGTTCCTGGTGGACCGCGCCGGCCATGTCGTCGAGCGCTACGCGCCGACCACGCAACCGGAAGCGATCCGGGCGGCGATCGAAGCGCTCCTTTGAAACTGAGGAGGGATAGGCCTTGCCGCGCGGATCAGGCCGTCGCGCCGGCGTCGACGGTCAGCACGGACCCCGTCACGTTCCGCCCGCCCTCGCCCATCAGCAGCGCCGCCATCGCCGCGACGTCTTCGGCTTCCGCCAGCCGCCGCAGCGCGCTGCGGGCGACGATGCGCTCGCGCTGGTCGGCGTCGAGCCCGCGCGTCATTTCGGTGTCGACGAAACCCGGCGCGATCGCGTTGACGGTGACGCCGACCCGGCCGACCTCGCGCGCCAGCGCGCGGGTGAAGCCGGTGAGCGCCGCCTTGCTCGCCGAATAGACCGACAGGCCGCTGTAGCCGTTCACAGCGACGATCGAGGCGATGTTGACGATCCGCCCCCGCCCCGCGGCCATCATGCCGCGCGCGACATATTTGGTCAGCACGATCGGCGCGAGCGTATTCAATCTCAGCGTCGCTTCGATGTCGTCGTTCGCCATGTTGGCGAGCAGGCCGCCGCTTCCGACCCCGGCGTTGTTGACCAGGCCGTAGATCGGCCCGCGCCGCTCCCTGAGAGCGCGCACGAAGGCGGGGATGGCGGCGATGTCGGTCAGGTCGAACGGCTCGAAATGCAGCTCTCCTAGATCCCCGATTTTCTCTGCGGACTCGGCGAACGCCTCGCTCGGCTTGCGCGCGACGCCGATCACCCGGAAGCCGTCGCGCGCCAGACGCATCGCAATCGCCAGGCCGATGCCGCGGCTCGCGCCGGTGACGACGACATTATCCATGGCGGACGAGCTTTCCGCCGTCGGTCATCGGCAGTTCGGCGACGAAATTGAGGAACGACGGCGCCTTGTAGGCGGGCAAGGCGGCGCGGCAGGCGGCGAGAATGTCGCGTTTCGTCGCCTCGTCGGCCGCCACGCCCTCGCTGAGCACGACCTCGGCGGCGACCAGCGCGCCGGTGATCGGGTTCCTGCGCGCGAACACGCGGCTCGCGCGCACCGCCCGATGCGCGTTGAGCGCCGCCTCGACCTCTTCGGGGTGGACCTTCGCGCCGCCGACGTTGATGACGCCGCCGCGCCGACCGACGAACAGACAGCGGTCGCCATTCCGCGCGACGACGTCGCCGGTGTCGACGAAGCCGTCGGAGTCCTCGAGCGCCGGCGCGCCGGCGCCGAGATAGCGCAGCGCGGCGCGGTTCGAGCGCACGCGCAGCACATCATCGACAACCCGCAGGGCGACCTCGCCGTCCTCGCGGAGCAAGGAAGCGGGAAAGCCGGCGCGCCCGTCGGAAACGACGAAGGCGACGCCCGCCTCCGTCGAGGCGTAGGCGTGCTCGACATGCGCGTCTGGATAGAGCGCTCGCAGCGCGGCGAGGACCGCGTCGTCGGCGATCTCGCCCGACAGGCGCACGCGCTGCGGCGCGATGCGGTGCGCCCCGCCGCTCATCAGAACCTTGCGCCAATGCGACGGCGTGCCGGAAATGTGGGTCGCGCGCGCTTGGCCGATTCTGCCGAGGAACGCGTCGACGCCCTCGTTCGGGTCGGTCAGCGTCAGCGACTCGGCGCCAAGGAGCGAGCGCAACAGGATCTGCAGCCCGCCGTAACGGCGCACGTCGTAGAAGGTCGCCCAGCGCTCGCCGGTTGCGGGGCGAAACGCCGCGGTCAGCGTCGCCAGCGTATGGGCGACGAGCTTCGGCGGACCGCTGGTGCCCGAAGTCGGCATCGCCCATTCGGTGACGAAACGCGCCGCGCGCGGCGCAGCCAGCGGCGCGAGCGGCAGGCGGCAGGCGACGCGGATCGCGACGTCGATCTCGGGCGACGGCGCGTCGCCGTCGTAAACCAGCGCGTCGGCCTCCGCGGCGCGGGCGAGCGCGATCAGCAATTGCGCATCGGCGCCGGGCGGACAGAGCACGATCCGGCGCGTGACGCCGTCGAGTTCGATCAGCGCCGCCGCCGCCTTGGCCATGTCGCCGACCGCGAGCAGAACGCATCGACTGTCGAGCCGCGCGAGCCCTTCGCCAAGGCAGCCGCAGTCGGCGAGTCGATCGAGTTCCAGCGTGAAGGCGCGCGTCGCGATGCGGCGCCCTCGGCCGCCGCCCGCCGCCGTCCTTTCGAAGAGCGTCCCGAGGTTAGACAAGCGCGTTTTCGTAGAAGGCGATCAACTCGCCGATCGTGCTCGGCAGGCGTCCGTCGCCTGCCGAGGTGAATGGATCGGCGCCGAGCGCTTCCTCGAGCCGCGCCACCAGGATGGCGAAGCACAGGGAGTCGAGGCCGGTCTCCATCAGCGGCAAGTCGTCGGCGAGCGGCGCCAAAGTCTTGGCCTGCTCCGTGGCGACTTCGCGAATGGCGGCGAGGATCGTTAACCGAGTCGACATGAAGCGCGTCATCTCGCGTTGAGGGATGTGCTTCACTCTACTATGTTCCCTCGCCGGCGCGCCGCGCCAAAATCCCCGAACGGTTAATGGTTATGGTCGAATCCGCCGCGACCGAGGTCGTCTGCCGGGTTATCGAAGAGCGCGACCTCGAAGGCGTCGTCGATTGCCTGAGGCGCGGCTTTCCCGAGCGCCCGCGCGCATTCTGGACCGACGGCCTCGCTCGGCTGGCCCGGCGGCCGGCGATCGACGATCTGCCGCGCTTCGGCCATCTGCTGGCAGTTGGCGACCGAATCGTCGGCGTGCTGCTGCAGATCGTTTCGCAGCGCGACGGCGAAGC
>PLRT01000271.1:7178-9035 GCA_003164915.1 Hyphomicrobiales bacterium
CTGCTCTCGCTGGGAGAAAGCGGCGCGCGCGTCGTCGACTATGCGCCCGGCCGGCCCGAGGCGGCGCAGCTTTCGCCAAGCGACGCCCGGCTGGTCGCCGATCACGCCGCCTTCGGCTGCTACGCCTTCATCGGGCTCGCCGACGGCGAGGCGCGGCCACTGATCTTCCAGCCGCGCAAGATCTGGCGCGACCTCATCCCTTGCGTCCACCTGATCTATTGCCGCGAACCTGCCGATCTCGCGCGCTTCGGCCCCGGCTACGGCCGCCGCCTGGCGCAGCGCGGACGATTGTTCGTCGTCGCCGACGCGACGGGCCCGATTCCCGGCCTCGCCGGCCACTATTTCGCCGGGCGCGAGCCGCGCTACTACAAGGGCCCGCTGTCGCCGTCGCCCTGCGATCTCGCCGACACCGAACTCGTCGTCTTCGGCCGCTGACGCGCGCCGCTTGCCTTTGCATCGTCTGCGCGGGACAAGCGCCGAGGCTTCAAGAAGGCGCGAGTCGGCCCCGTGAGGACCGCCAACCTCTTCACCATCCCCGCCGGCGCGCCCTTTCTGCCGACGCTGGCGCGGGCGCTGATCGACGGAACGCTGGTCGCAGGCTTCCCCGGCGCCGGCGGCCCGCTGGCGCTCGCCGACGCGACGATCTACCTGCCGACCCGGCGCGCCGCCACGACGCTGGCGCGCGAGCTTGTCGCAGCGAGCGGCGGAACAAGCCTGATCCTGCCGCGCATCGCGCCGCTCGGCGCCCTCGAGCCAAGCCGCGACGCGCTCGATCCGCTCGCCGAGGACGAGCGCGTCGGCGAAACGCCGGCGACAGTCGGCGATCTCGCGCGGCTGATGACGCTCTCTCGCCTCACCAGCGCCTGGGGAAAGGCGCTCAAGGGCGCGATCCGCTGCGTCGACGCCGACGGCCGGCTCGCCTTTGACGATCGCGAGCCGCCGCTGGTGGCGGCGAGCCCAACGCAGGCTTTTGCGCTCGCCGGCGACCTCGCCGGCCTGATCGACGATTTCATCATCGAGAACGTCGACCCGGCGCGGCTTGCCGGGCTGGTCGCCGACCGCTTCGATCCCTATTGGGGCGTCACCCTCGACTTCCTCAAGATCGCATTCGCCGCGTGGCCCGACTGGCTCGCCGAGCGCGGCCTGATCGATCGCGCGCGACGGATCGCGCTGACGATCGAGGCCGAGATCCGCGCGCTCGCGGCCGGAGCCGCGCGCGGACCGACGATCGTCGCCGGCTCGACCGGCGCCAACAGCGCCACCGCGCGGCTGATCGCGGCAGTCGCGCGCGCGCCGACAGGCGCGGTGGTGCTGCCCGATCTCGACCGCGACCTCGACCGCGACGCCTGGGCGCTGCTCGGCGACCCGGAAGGGGACGCGGTCGGCGTCGCCGGCCATCCGCAGGCGATCCTTCATCGCCTGCTCGACCTGATCGGCGTCGACCGCGAATCGGTGAGATCGCTCGGCGACGTCCCGCCGCCGCTCGTCGCTCGCGCGCGTTTCCTCGGCGAGGCTTTGCGCCCCGCCGACTCGACCGACGCGTGGGCGCGCGCGCGCGCCGGCGAGGCGCTCGGCGAAGCGGCGATCGGACGCGCGCTCGCAGGCGTCGCGATCGTCGAGGCCGCCGACGAGAACCAGGAGGCGCTGGCGCTCGCCGTCGCGATGCGCGAGGCGCTCGAGACGCCCGGCCGCACCGCCGCGCTGATCACCCCCGACGTCGCCGTCGCGCGCCGCGTCGCCGCGGAACTCGCGCGCTGGGGAATCGACATCGAGGCCTCCGCCGGCCGAGCGCTCGGCGACACGCCAGCGGGCGCGTTCGCGCGGCTGGCGCTCGCTGCGGCGCGCGACTTCGCGCCC
>PLRT01000126.1 GCA_003164915.1 Hyphomicrobiales bacterium
CGGCGAAGGATTCGAGCCGGGCGATGGTCGCCGCCGGCTGCCGCCAATGGCGCGCCGCCGCCAGCACGCCGGCGATGTAATCGGCCGCGGCCACCCCGGGTCCGGAATTGGCGCCGAAATAGACCAGCGCCTGTTTTGCGCCGCGTTCGCCGATCACCGGCTGTTGCGCCTTCGCGTAAAGCCCGCTGGCGAGCTGCTCGTATTGGTCGAGCGCGCGCATGTCGGCGAAGCTGGCGTCCCACAGCACGCCATGGACATCGCTTCTGGGATCGCGCACGGCCGTCAGCCAGCCTTCGCGCATGATGGCGAGCTGGTGGCGCGCGAGGCGCGCGAGGCCGAGCGGCTTGGCGCGCGGGCAGCGGCGCGCCATCGCCTCGACGTCCATGTTCGAGCCATAGGCGAAATAGAGCGGCATGGGGGAAGCGTCATTCTTTCGATTTCAAAGCGCCGCGGGTCTGTAGTCGAGGTCGGCCGCCGCGTCTACCGGCGCCCTCCGATCGGGATCAAACATCTCTCTCTAAATCAAGAAGAGGTGTCCGCCTCGGCCGACGATCCGATCATCTTCAATCAGGCAACCGAACTTGGCACGATTGCATATCCCAGGGGTCGCCGTCGGCTAGAAGCTTCCCCTCGTTGACTAGGGCGACAATCCGCCCTTGCAACATCAAGTCGCCGACCTGGAAGTAGGGTTCGGATTTGGACACCATCGTATTCCCGATAACCCGTGCAGTCTTTTGCCACTGCGGGGTCGACTGCCCTAGGAGCGACGGATCGAAATGGTCGATCGGGGCGGAGGCCAAACCGGCTGCCGTGACAATCCGGAATGGCGCGCTTTCGCTTCTCAGTCGCCTCCAATGTCGTTGGCGTTCCGCGGCTTCCTGCGGCGTGACCAAACGCTCGCTACCGAGCAGGGTCGTCAACCCGGTGGACGGAACGACAGAAACCGCCCGCGCCGGCTGCGTTTGAGCGTCAGAACCGTCTTGCCTGCGGAACGACACCCGCATTCCGGTCACATCGACGATATAGTAGGGACGCTTTCCCAGCCGATCGGCCCAAGCCAGAAAGAAGGCGTGTTCGTTGGCCGAATGTCTTCCGAACCAGACGACGAGTCGTTCCTCGGCCGCCTCAACCCGACTCCAGAACGCGCGGAGAGCGCCTTCGAATTCCGGCCACTCAAAAAACTCCGCCCACCACTTCGCTCGCGCCGAGGGATCGTCCGAGTCGATAGGCCCGCAACTGAGGTCGTCGAGAAACGCCAGCACCTCGTCATTCGAGCCGGCGATCTGGATTGCTTGGCGCAGGGAGCCGCCAGCCGAGTAGCCGGGCGCGATGTGCAGCGTACGCATTCCTCGGGCGCCTTTCGCTTCAAGGCGTCGCAAACCACGCGCCGCCAATCGGCAAGTTTTGTCGACTAGCCGCTCAGTCGCTCGACCTTGGCGACGACGGGCTTGTCGCGCAACTGGGCGATGATCGTGTTGAGGTGCTGGATGTCGAAGACCTGCAGGTCGAAGCGCACCTCGCGGAAGTCGGAACCCGAAGGCTTGAACTGGAGGTTGTCGATGTTCGCTCCGTTCTCGCCGATCGTCGTCGCCACGACGCCGAGCGCGCCGGGCTCGTTGAGCGTCGTCACCAGGATCTGGGTCGGGTACAATGTCTTGGTGGCGGCGTCGAGATCCCAGCGCACGTCGAGCCACTGGTCGAGATTGTCGTCGTAGGCGACCAGCGCCGACGAATGGATCGGGTAGATGGTGATGCCTTGGTCGGAGCGGATGCCGACGATGCGTTCGCCCGGCACCGCGCCGCCGTTGGGCGCGAACCGGACCGGCGTGTCCCAGTCGACGCCGCGCAGCGGCAGCGGTTCGCCGTTCTCGCCCTTGCCCGGCACCCGGAAGACGAGGTTGGCCGCCTTGGCGAGGCCGAACCAGCCGCTCTCGCCCGGCGCAACGGCGGGGCCGGGCTTCCGGTCCTCCTGGAAGTCGGGGTAGATCGCTCGCACCACGTCGGACGAATAGAGTTCGCCGCGGCCGACGTTGATGAATACGTCGTCGACCGAGGCGCGCGCCAGCCGCGGCAGCGCCGCCTTGAGCTTGGCCTCGGAGAATTTGCGCCCGGCGCGGCCGAAGGCGCGTTCGACGATCTGGCGGCCGAGGCCGCCGTACTGCGCCTTGGCCGCTTCGCGGGTCGCCCGGCGGATCGCGGCGCGGGCGCGGCCGGTGACGACGAGGCTGTCCCAGGCGGCCGGCGGGGTGCGGCTGTCGGAGCGGACGATCAGCACTTCGTCGCCGTTGCGCAGGGTCGAGATCAGCGGGGCGATGCGGCCGTTGATCTTCGCGCCGACCGCCGAGTTGCCGACGTCGGTGTGCACGGCGTAGGCGAAGTCGATCGCGGTGGCGCCGCGCGGCAGCGCGATCAGCCGCCCCTTGGGGGTGAAGCAGAACACCTGGTCCTGGAACAGCTCGAGCTTGGTGTGCTCGAGGAACTTCTCCGAATCGTCGCTCGCCAGCGCCTCGATCGTCTGCCTCAGACCGCGATAGGCGCGGCTCTCGCCGGCGTCGACCGGCTCGGCGTGGCCCGCGCTGTCCTTGTAGAGCGCGTGCGCAGCCACGCCGTATTCGGCGATCTCGTGCATGTCGTAGGTGCGGATCTGCAGCTCGACGCGCTGGCTGCCGGGGCCGATCACGGTGGTGTGGATCGAGCGGTAGTCGTTCTGCTTCGGCGTCGAAATGTAGTCCTTGAAACGGCCAGGCACCGCCGGCCAGGTGGTGTGGGCGACGCCGACCGCCGCGTAGCAGTCGGCGACCGTGTCGACCAGGATGCGGAAGCCGTAGATGTCCGAGAGCTGCTCGAACGAGATCGAGTTGCGCTCCATTTTGCGCCAGATCGAATAGGCCTGCTTCTGGCGGCCCTTGACCTCGCATTTGATGCCGCGGCGCGCGAACTGGTCGGTGAGCTCGTCGGCGATCCGCGCGATCAGCGCGCCGTTCTTTTTCTTCAACTCCTCGAGCCGCGCCATGATCAGCTCGCAGGCGTCGGGCATCAGGTAGCGGAAGGCGAGGTCATCGAGCTCGCTGCGCATCCCCTGCATGCCCATGCGGCCGGCCAGCGGAGCGTAGATGTCGAGCGTGTCCTGGGCGATTCGCGCGCGCTTGTCCTCCGGCATGAAGTTCAGCGTGCGCATGTTGTGCAGCCGGTCGGCGAGCTTGATCAGCAGCACGCGCGCGTCGTCGGCGATGGCGAGCAGCAGCTTGCGGAAGTTTTCCGCCTGCTGGGCGTGCTTGCTGGCGAAGTCGAGCCGGTTGAGCTTGGTCAGGCCCTCGACCAGGCCGCCGATCTCCGCGCCGAAGACCTTGTCGATCTCCTCGCGCGTGGCGGCGGTGTCCTCGATCGTGTCGTGCAACACCGCGGCGACAATCGTCGCGTCGTCGAACTTGAGGTCGGTCAGGATCGCTGCGACTTCGAGCGGATGGGAAAAGAACGGATCGCCGGACGCGCGCTTCTGCGTCCCGTGCGCCTTCATCGCGAAGACATAAGCGCGGTTGAGCAAGTCTTCGTTGGCGTCGGGATTGTAGCGGCGGACGCGTTCGACCAGTTCATACTGCCGCATCATTGCTCGGTTCGGGCCTCGCTGGAGTTCGAGCGGATCGGGAGGGCGGCGACGCCGACGTCAGCGTCCCGCGCCGCACTATCCAGACGCGAAACGTCCGGCGCAAGCCTTTCCTCGCCCTAAGACAAACGCCCGCTGAGGTTTTCAGCCGCGTGGAGGGGTCAGCGCGCGGCAAGACTCGCGAAGGCGGCGCGCGCCGCGCCTGAAAGCGGCGTCGGCGGCCGACCGAGCGGGAACCACTCTACAAATTCGTGTTTTGTGGGCTCGCAGTTCCGCGGCTCGCCGGCCGCGAGCCGGGCGAGAAAGACCGGCGCGATCCAATGTTGGCCGTCGACGTTCGGCGTTTCGACAACGACGAGCGGGCGCTCGACTGCGATCTCGACGCCGATTTCTTCGCGGATTTCGCGCACGACGGCGTCGGCGAGCCGTTCGCCGAATTCAACCTTGCCGCCTGGCAGACTCCATGCCCCGGCTTCCGGCGGCGTCAATCGCTTCACCAACAGCAGTCGACCGTCGCGGACGATCGCGGCGCCGCAGCCGACCCGTGGGACGGGGGCGTTCACGCCGCCAGCGCGGCGAGGACGCGCGCCCAGGAGCGCGCGCCGCGGTGGAACGAGGCGCGCTCGTATTTCTCGTTGGGGGAGTGGATCGCGTCGTCGGCCAGCCCGAAGCCGACCAGCAGGCTGTCCATGCCGAGTTCGCGCTTGAATGCGCCGACGACCGGGATCGAGCCGCCCGAGCCGATCAGCGCCGCCGGCCGGCCCCACTCGGCCTCCAGCGCGCGGCTCGCGCGCCGCACCGCCTCGCTGCGCGCCGACAGCGCGATCGCCGGATTGGCGGAGAACGAGACGAACTCGGCGGCGACGTCGGCGGGCAGCCGCGCCTTGACGAAGGCGCGGAAGCTCTGGACGACCCGTTCCGGGTTCTGCTTGCCGACCAGCCGGAACGACACCTTGGCAGTCGCTTTGGCCGGCAGCACCGTCTTCGCCCCCTCGCCCTCGTAGCCGCCGTAAATTCCGTTCACGTCGCAGGTCGGCCGCGACCAGATCATTTCCAGCGTCGAGCGGCCCTTCTCGCCGGCCGGGACTTTGAGGCCGACGTCGCCGAGGAACGCCTCCTCGTCGAAGTCGAGCCTGCGCCATTGCTCGGCGACCTCTTCGGGCAATTCTTCGACCCCATCGTAGAAGCCCGGCAGCGCGACCGCGCCATCGGCGTCTTGCAGGTCGGCGAGAATGCGCGCCAGCACGCGGATCGGGTTGATCGCCGCGCCGCCATACACGCCGGAATGGAGGTCGCGGTTGGCGGCGGCGATCGTCACCTGCTCGTAGGCGAGGCCGCGCAGCATGGTGGTGATCGCCGGCGTCTCGGCGTCCCACATTTCGGTGTCGCAGACGAGCGCGAGATCGGCCTTCAGCGCCTTGGCGTTGGCGGCGAGGAAAGCGGGCAGGGAGACCGAGCCGGTCTCCTCCTCGCCCTCGAGCAGCACGGTGACATTGCAAGGCAGGCCGCCGTTGGCGCGGAAGGCGCGGCAGGCCTCGAGGAAGGTCATCAACTGGCCTTTGTCGTCGCAGGCCCCGCGGGCGACGATGCGCGGACCGCGCGGACCGTCGGCGAGGCGCGGCTCGAACGGCGGCGTCGTCCACAGTTCGAGCGGATCGGCCGGCTGGACGTCGTAATGGCCGTAGAACAGCACGCTCGGCGCGTCGCGGGTCTTCGCCTTGGCGGCGCCGACGACCATCGGCCGGCCGGCGGTGTCATGACGCGCCGCCTCGAAGCCGAGCTCGACGAGCTCGCGCGTCAGCCAGTCGGCGGCGCGCGCGCAGTCGGGAGCGTGGGCGGGGACGGCGGATACGGAAGGGATCGCCAGCAACGCGAACAGGCGGTCGAGCGCCCCGTTCTGGTTGGCGTCGATGGTCGAAAGCACGTCTTCGAGCGTGGCCATGAGTTCCCCGGCGCCGCCTGGTCGGCGAAAGCCGGCGGCGATCGCCCGTGTTTCTAGCAGGCCGGCGGCGCGCCGCAAAATGGCGCGCCGCCGCAGGTTCAGCCGGATGGTTCGAGGATCGGGCGCGCCGCAGCCCTCGCCGCGAACGCGCGTTCTCGGACGAACTGCAGACAGACAGGCCTGTCGATCCGAGGCTTCCCGCGATACCAGATCGAACCCTCGCTTAATCTGCCGGCCTCTGCGGCGCTCTACCGGATTTCTTCGATTTGCGTCTCGCTGAGTCCGCGGATGAAGTCCGGCAGCGGGATGAAGCCGACGGGCGCGAGGTATTTTTCGTCGTTGCCTCCGCTCGCCGAGATCGCCCAGCGCAAGAAGGCGCGGAGCGCGTTGGCGGTTGCTCCGTCAGGCTGCGATTTCGACACCACGGCGTACTCGTAATTGATCAGGGGATAGCTGTCGTCGCCGGGAGCATAGACGAGGCTGATGCGCTCATAGGGCGGCGTGCGCGGGTCGAGCTTGGCGGCGGCGTCGGCGATCGACTGCGCAGACGGAAGCAGGAATTTCCCCGCCTGGTTCTCGATCATGGCGACGCCAAGACCGGCTTTGGCGATCTGGTCGGCGTAGCTGATGCCGACGTAGCCGATCGAATCGGGGGTTGCGGTGAGCGCCTGGACGACGCCGTCGTTGCCAGTGGCGGTCTTTTCCCCGCTGACATTGGGCCAGCCGACCGTGCTGCCGTAGCCGGGATTGTCTTCCCAGGTCTGCGTCGAGAAATCGAGGAATTGAGTGAAGATGAACGTGTCGCCGGAGGCCTCGGCGCGACGGACCGGAACGATGACGCGGTGCGGGAGCGCCACGCCCGGGTTCATCGCTTTGATCGCGGGATCATCCCACTGGGTGATCGCGCCGGAATAGATCGCGGCGAGCGCCGAGCCGTCGAGCTTGAGGTTCGAGCCGTTGAGACTCTGGAGATTGTAGTCGATCGTCTGGGCGGAGATCGCCAGCGGGATATCGAGAATATCGGGGTTTCGCGCCGCGACCCGGTCGGAGAGGTAGGCGTCGGAGGCGCCGATGCGGGCAGAGCCGGCGACCGCGGCGTCGTTGCCAGCGCCGGAGCCGGTCGCCGCCGCGGTCAGGTCGACGTCTGGAGCGACGCTCTTGTAGCCGGCGATCCATGACTGGAAGAGCGGATAGAGCAGGGTTGAACCGCTCTCGGGAAGGGCGACGCCGGCCGAATGCGCCATTGGCGCCGAGAAGAAAAGGGCGATGGCGCCGCCGCCCAGCATGTGGCGAAGTCTGGTGTTCATGACTGCGTCTCCTGTTCGTCTCCGCTCAGCGGCCGATGCGATCGAGGTTCACGCCGGTGGTCTCGATGCGGAACACCCAAGTCACGACAGCGCCAATTACCGAGCTGACGACGAGGGCGTAGAGCAGCGCGCGCGTACCGATGCTGGCGAGCAGGAGCGGGAAGCCATAGGTGGTGGCGACCGCGCCGACTTTGCCGATCATCGCGGCGAAGCCGGCGCCCATGCCGCGGACTTCGGTCGGGAACACCTCGCCCGCGAGCAGGTACGTTTGCGCGTTGGGGCCGAGATTGGTCATGAAGTTGAAAAGCATGACGCCGGCCATGATCAGGTCCAGCCTGAGCGCCTCGGGCGCGCCGATGGACAGGGAGGCGACGAGCAGCCCGACCGCACAACCGAGGAAGCCGAAAATCTGCAGACGGATGCGTCCCAGGCTGTCGGACAAGGCGATCGCGAAGACGATCCCGACGATGAGCAGCGAGGTCGTGAGCGCCGCGGCCTCGGCCGAATGGATGCCGCTCGCGATCAGGTCGGCCGGACTGCGAATCTTGTCGGGCCCGCTGCCCAGCGCTGCGGCGATCAGGGTCGGCGTGAAGACGCCGATGCCGTACGTGCCGAGATCCTGGAACAGCCACGGCGCCGAAGAGAAGATGGTGGCGCGGAGATTCTTGGCGTTGAAAAGCGCGAAGAAAGTCTGTTTCGACGCGCTCGCCTCGTCGACGACATGGCGCGTCAACGCCACTTTCTGAGGGTAGACCGGGGTCCGCGAGAGCAGGCGCGACACGGCCTGTTCGGCCTTTTCGTGTTGGCCGCGCACGATCAGCCAATTGGCGCTTTCGGTGATGAAGAAGCGGCCGACGGTGATGAGGATGGCGGGCGCCAACGCAGTCGCGTACATCCAGCGCCAGGCGCTGATGTCCGGGTCGATCACCAACACGACGGCGCCAACGATGATCCCGGACATGGCGCCGATCGCCTGAAAGGCGAACGCGCCGAGCACCAGGCGGCCGCGAGACGCGCTCGGGATGTTCTCAGAGATGATCATATGCGCGGTCGGATAGTCGCAGCCCAGCGCCATGCCGAGGCCGAAGAGGCAAATCACCAGCGACAGAAAGTTGCCCACCATGATCAGCAGCGCGAGGAACAGGCAGAAGATGATCATCTCGGCGATGAACATGAGCTTGCGGCCGAAATAGTCCGACAAACCGCCGAGCAGGATGGTGCCGACCAAGATGCCAGCGAGGCTGGCCGAGGTGACTAGGCCCTTCTCGGAGGCGGCCAAATGGAACTCGCGGGTTATCAGCGGCAGCGACACGCCGCCCATGAACACGACGAAACCCTCGAAGAACTTGCCGAACGCGGCGAGTGTCCAGATCCGCCACTGCATACCGGTCATCGGCGTGGATTTCAGCGTCGTCCCGTCTGCCCACACCGGCAACTCGTCGATATATTCCTGCACCGTTTTTTGGGCCGGTTGGCCTGCCTGGTCACGTGCCTTGAGCGTTGTGGAGTCGGTCATCGTGTGGCTCCCTTGTGACGAGTTATTGAGACAAGACTGCAGTCGACGCACCAATACAGGTCTTATGACGCGCTAAACTGGCCTTCGGAGGTCGCACGACGGTCTCAGGCGCCGCACGTGGCTTCGCCGGGCGTTCCGATCGTCGACGACTGTCTTCGGCTGGCGTCGATGCGTCGGCGCCGGCGCGACGGATGCGCCCTCGCGCATCGCTCAGCGGTTCATGTAACGAATTCGCCGGCAATCCGTTTCAGCATTCGAGACGCCAGGTCTGGATCACGCGGGGACGACGACGGTCGCCACGCGGCTTTCCGGCGGGCGCGATCGAACGCGCAAGCCGTCGGCGTCAGTCTTCATGGGCTGTCATGGCGCAATTTCCCCGTCCACCCGTCGTGCCTCGGCTTCTATTGCCAAAGGGTGTGACAGGTTCGTGACGGCGCCCGATTTTGGGCTCAGCTCGCCTCGGCCAGCAGCGACATCTGCCGGCGGTCCGGATCGCCGTGCTGGTCGGTCAGCCGGGTCGGGTAGTCGCCGGTGAAGCAATGGTCGGTGAATTGCGGGCGGCGCGGATCGCGGCCGGCGTAGCCCATGGCGCGGTAGATGCCGTCGATCGACAGAAAGGCGAGGCTGTCGGCGCCCATGAATCGGCGCATGCCTTCGAGGTCCATGCGCGCGGCGAGCAGCTTGTCGCGCTCCGGCGTGTCGATGCCGTAGAAGTCGGGATGGGTGATCGGCGGCGAGGAGATGCGCATGTGCACCTCGCGCGCGCCCGCTTCGCGCATCATCTGCACGATCTTGACGCTGGTGGTGCCGCGCACGATCGAGTCGTCGATCAGCACGACGCGCTTGCCGGCGACAACGGCGCGGTTGGCGTTGTGCTTGAGGCGCACGCCGAGTTCGCGGATCGCCTGGGTCGGCTGGATGAAGGTGCGGCCGACGTAGTGGTTGCGGATGATGCCGAGCTCGAACGGAACGCCGCAGGCGGCGGCGTAGCCGAGCGCCGCCGGCACGCCGGAATCGGGCACCGGTACGACGACGTCGGCGTCGGCCGGCGATTCCTTCGCCAATTCCGCGCCCATCGCCTTGCGCGTCTCGTAGACCGAACGGCCGTGGACGATCGAGTCCGGCCGGGCGAAATAGACGTACTCGAAGATGCACGGCCGCATCGGCTGATGCGGGAACGGTTTGAGGCTCCTGACCCCCGCCGCGTCGACGACGATCACCTCGCCGTTCTCGATGTCGCGCACGAACCTCGCGCCGATGATGTCGAGCGCGCAGGTCTCCGAGCAAAGGATCGGACAGCCGTCGAGTTCGCCGAGCACCAGCGGACGGATGCCGAGCGGATCGCGCGCGCCGATCAGTTTCTTGTTGGTCAGCGCGACCAGCGCGTAGGCGCCTTCGATCTGGCTCAGCGCGTCGGTGAAGCGGTCCATGATGCGCCCGCGGCGCGAACGCGCGGTCAACAGCAGAACGACTTCGGTGTCGGAGGTCGACTGGCAGATCGCGCCTTCGCGGATCAGTTCGCGGCGCAGCGTCAGGCCGTTGGTGAAGTTGCCGTTGTGGGCGACCGCGAGGCCGCCGGACTCGAGTTCCGCGAACAGCGGCTGGACGTTGCGCAGGATCGTCTCGCCGGTGGTCGAATAGCGCACATGGCCGACCGCCGCCGAGCCGGGCAGCCGCTCGATCGTCGCGGCGCTGGAGAAATGGTCGCCGACCAGACCCATCCGGCGCTCGGAATGGAAGCGCGCGCCGTCGAAGGCGACGATCCCCGCCGCCTCCTGGCCGCGGTGCTGCAGGGCGTGCAGGCCGAGCGCGGTGATCGCCGCGGCGGCCGGATGACCGAAAATGCCGAAGACGCCGCATTCCTCGCGAAGGGTGTCGCCGTCGAGATCGAAGTCGGGTTGAGCGGGCGAGGCGCCGGCGCGCGGCGGCAGAGTCGTGTCGAGGGCGAGGTCGTCGGGCGCGGCGTTGTTCTCGGGCATCGGCGCTCAGCTCTTGTGGGGCGAGGGCACCACCGCCGGCGCGGCGGGGGCGGGAACGGGCACGCCCTTGTTTATCAAAGAATCGAGCTTTTGCTTGTCGGCGCCGCTCGGCGGGGTCGAGGAGGCGGGAGCGGTCGCGCTCGGCGAAGCCGTGGGAGCGGCCGGGCCGGTCGATTCGTCCGCCGGCGCCTCGGCAGGCGCGCTGGCGGCGGTTTTCGACTTGATCCACCCCTCGATCATGTTCGCCGCGTCTTCCGGCAGCATGGCGGTGATGCTGTCGACCGATTGCATCAGGATCGGCCAGGTCTTCGAGGTCGCCACCATTTCCGGCGGATCCTTGCTCATCAGCAGGCCCCTGTAGAGCGCGGCGCAGATGACCACGAGCAGGAAGCCGCGCGCCACGCCGAACAGAAAGCCGAGCGAGCGGTCGAGCGCGCCGATCTTGCTGTCGAGAATCACGTCGGACAGGCGGACGGTGAACAGCGAGACGATGATCAGGGTGACAAAGAACACCGCCGCCGCAGACACCGCCTGGGCGACGATCTCCTTGTGAATATAGGGCGAGATATAGGGCATCACATGCGGATAGAAGTAATAGGCCGCCACCGCCGCCGCCGCCCAGGAAGCGATGGCGAGCACCTCGCGCGTAAACCCGCGCATCATCGACAACAGGGCGGAGACGAGAAGGACGCCGAGTACGCCGAGATCAAGATAGGAAGGCATGAGCCGAGCCTCGCACCCGCACGGGAAGATTTCGGGGTCTCGCGACGGGCGCCCGCCGCTTCGTCGCTCGGCCTTATAGCCAAGCGACTCACGTTCGTCACCCTGTCCGGGCGGTTTTTGCCGCGACTCCTGCCGCTGCGATCTCCGCCACCAGGCCGGCCACCGACGCGACTGGGAGGGTCGTCAGCCGGGCCGCTTCGGCGTCCTTGCGGGAGGCGGGCGCGATGGCGCGGGAAAAGCCGAGCTTGGCCGCCTCCTTGAGCCTGAGCCCGCTGTGGCCGACCGCCCTGACCGCGCCCGACAGGGCGATCTCGCCGAAATAGACCGCGTCGTGCGGCAGGCTGACGCCGATCAGCGAGGACACCAGCGCCGCCGCCGCGGCGAGGTCGGCGGCAGGTTCGGCGATTCGCAGGCCGCCGGCGACGTTGAGATAGACGTCGTGCTGGCCGAGCCTCAGGCCGGCGTGCGCCTCGAGCACCGCCAGCACCATCGCCAACCGGCTGGAATCCCAGCCGACGACTGCGCGACGCGGCGTGCCCAGGGTCGAGGGCGCGACCAAAGCCTGGATTTCGACCAGAACCGGGCGCGCGCCTTCGACGCCGGCGAAAACCGCCGCGCCCGGCGCCGCGCCGTCGCGGCCGGCGAGGAACAGGGCGCTCGGGTTGGCGACCTCCGCAAGGCCGGCGCCGGTCATTTCGAACACGCCGATCTCGTCGGTCGGGCCGAAGCGGTTCTTGGTCGCGCGCAGCACGCGAAACGCGTGCGCGCCTTCGCCCTCGAACGACAGCACCGCGTCGACCATGTGCTCGACCACCCGCGGGCCGGCGATCTGGCCGTCCTTGGTGACGTGGCCGACCAGGATCACCGCCGCGCCGCTCGACTTGGCGAAGCGGATCAGCGCCTGCGCCGCGCCGCGCACCTGGCTGACCGTGCCCGGCGCGGACTCGATCGCGTCGCTCCACATGGTCTGGATGGAGTCGACGATGACGAACTTCGGCGCGTCGCCCGAGCCGAGGGTTGCGACGATGTCCTCAACCAGCGTCTGAGCCGCGAGTTGCACCGCGGCCTGGGCGAGGCCGAGCCGCGTCGCCCTGAGGCGCACCTGTTCGGTCGATTCCTCGCCCGAGACATAGACGACGCGGCCCCCGCGCCCGGCCAGCGCGGCGCAGGCCTGGATCAACAGCGTCGACTTGCCGATTCCCGGCTCGCCGCCGATCAGCGTCGCCGAGCCCGGAACGAAGCCGCCGCCGGCGACCCGGTCGAGTTCGCTGATGCCGGTGACGATGCGCGGCTGCGGGGGAGAGGCGCCGGAGAGGTCTTCGAGCGGGAAGGGACGTCCGCTCGCTCCCTTGCGCAGCGCGGCGCCGCCGACGCCAAGCGCCGCCGCCTCCTCGATGATGGTGTTCCACTCGCCGCAGGCGTCGCACTTGCCCTGCCAGCGCTGGCTGATCGCGCCGCAATTCTGGCAGACATAGGAAGCGCGCAGCCGTGCCATGGCCGACTAGTGGCAGACTCGGGGGGCGCTTGTCGAGCGGCGCGCGCTTACGCGGGCAAGAGCGTCAATGGCCGGGGCCCGTCGCCCGCTCTGCGGCGCCGACGGTGATCGCATTGGTGACGCCCTTCACTCCGCTCACTCGCTTCACGTCCGCTTCGGCCGAACTGCGCTGATAGGCGCGTTCGACCTCGCCCGTCAGCGTGACCCAGCCGTCGTCGCAACGGGCGACGATGCGGTGGCGGGGAACAGCGCAATCCCAGTAGAGCGCGTTGGCGACCTGTTCGGCGACGCCGCCGGACAGGCTAAAGCCTGCCGCTGCGATATTGCGGTTCGCCCGGCTCGCGCCGGACTCCACGTCCAAAGCTGTCATGGCCTCCTCCCGTAGCTTGCGGTTGCCGGTTCCACGCTCTGATGAGCGCAGAAGCGCGCTTTGGCGCATTCCGACGCCGCATGACTGACGCTCGCGCACAGCCACGCCGGGGCGATTGATCGCCAAAAAACCGACGCGGCCGAGCGTACGCCCGAGCCGTCAAATCGACGACGCGCTTTGCCTAGCCGCCAATTATGGCGGCAATGCTGTTTCGCTGGGCGACTGCCGCACTTTTCATCCGATTTCGCGGTGCGTAGCGGAACGCTGCCGATCAACCGGTCCGATCGCCGCGGCGCGGAGAGTCGCCGTCCACGGGCGGCGTCACGCAGAACCGCGCCGTAGCGGCAACTTCGGGCGGGGCGCGGTTGCCAAGGGCGGCGCGGTCGGCCAACGTGCCCGCGTCCTTCTCGAACCAGGAGGCGGCGCATGCTGTTTCGGGCCATTCGACTTTTGGCGCTGGCGTTGCTGCCCGCGCTCGCGACGCCGGCTTCGGCCGACGACGGGAAATTCGTCATCGGCATCATGAACGATCAGTCCGGCCCTTACGCCGATCTGTCGGGACCGAGCTCGGTCCAGGCGATGCGGATGGCGATCGAGGACTTCGGCGGCAGCGTGCTGGGCAAGCCGATCGAGTTGCTGGTCGCCGACCACCAAAACAAGGTCGACGTCGGCCTGGAGATCGCGCGCCGATGGTACGAGGAGCGCGGCGTCACGGCGATCTTCGACATCACCAACTCGGGCGTCGCGCTGGCGCTGCAGAACCTGGCGAAGTCGCATGATCGGCTGGTGATCTTCGACTCGGCCTCGTCGTCCGACCTGACCGGCAAGTCCTGCTCGCCCTTTACGATGCAATGGAACGCCGACAACTGGTCGAACGGCGTCGCCTTGATGCGGCTGCTCGTCAAGCAGAAGCTCGACAGTTTCTTCTTCATCACCGCCGATTACGCGTTCGGCGCGTCGCTGGAGGCGGACGCGCGCGGCGCGATCGCCGAGGCGGGGGGGACGACGATCGGCGGCGTGCGGGCGCCGCTCAACACCGCCGATTTCAGCTCCTATCTGTTGTCGGCGCAGGCCTCCCACGCCCAGGTGGTGGTGCTGGCCAACACCGGCGCCGATCTCTCGACCTCGCTCAAGCAGGCCAACGAGTTCGGCGTCGCGCCGGCGCAATACATCGCCGCCCCGATCACCTACCTCAGCGACGTCAACGCGATGGGCCTGGCCATCGCCCACGACCTCACCTTCATGCAGTCCTGGTACTGGGACCTCAACGACGCGACCCGCGCCTGGGCCAAGCGCTTCTACGATCGCACCCAGCGCATGCCCAACGACAACCAGGCCGTGCTCTATTCCTCGACGCGCCATTACCTCGATGCGGCCGCGAAGGCCGGGACCGACGACGCGCTCGCCGTCGCCAAGGCGATGCGCGACGCGCCGATTCACGACGTCTTCACCGACAACGGCCACATCCGCGAGGACGGCCGCGTCGTCTATGACCGTTACTTGATGAAGGTGAAGACGCCGCAGGAATCGAAATATCCTTGGGATTATCTCGAGGTGGTCGCCAAGATCCCCGCCGACCAGGCCTTCCGTCCGCCCGGCGCCGGCGGCTGCAAGCTGGGCGTTCCCTAGCCGGCCGCCGCAACCGGCGTGCGTCGCGCCGCCGCGCCTTGCAGAGACCCCGGAAAGCCCTTACAACTTCGAGCGTCATTGGCGGCCCGGCGCGAGCCGGGCCAACGGGAACGCGGTGCGGTTCGCTCTTAAGGGCGGACCAAAGCCGCGGCTGCCCCCGCAACTGTAAGCGGCGAGCCGCTCTCCAATTCATCCACTGGGACCGAGAGCGTCCTGGGAAGGAGGAGAGAGGCGACGAGTCGTGAGCCAGGAGACCGGCCTTTGACCGTGCAACCCAAACCGCCGTCGGTGGGACGGCTGGAGGAGCCATGTTCAAAGCCGCATCCCGGCCCGCGTCGCGGGCCGCCTTGGCGTTCGCCGTGCTTTCGGCGACGTTCTCGCCCGGCGCTCGCGCCGACCCATTGCCTGAAATCGTCGTCACCGCCGACCGCGTCGAAGAGCCGATCGGCCAGACCGGCGCCTCGGTGACGGTGATCCCGGCCTCGGAAGTGCAGAAGCTGGGGACCAAGGGGCTCGCCGACGTGCTGCGCGGCGTCGCCGGCCTCGACGTCGACGAGGCCGGCGGCGTCGGTTCGGTGACCCAGGTCCGTCTGCGCGGCGCCAACCCCGGCGAGACGCTGGTGCTGATCGACGGCGTGCGCATCGGCAATCCGACCGCGACCGATGGCTCGCTCGATTTCGGCGACCTTTCTGCGGTCGACGTCGACCGCATCGAAATCCTGCGCGGGCCGCAGTCGGCGCTCTACGGCTCGGACGCAATGGGCGGCGTCATCAACATCATCACCCGCAAAGGGACGAAGACGCCGCGGCGCAACGTGACGGTCGAAGCGGGCAGCTACGGCACGCTGTCGACCCGCGCGACGCTATCGGGCGGCGACGACGTCTGGACTTACTCGCTCGGCGTCAACCTGCTGCACAGCGACGGCTTTCCGCGCTACGGTTACAGGATCGACCGGCCGATTTTCGCCGGCCCCGGCTACTACGGCGTGTCTTACCCGCTGCCGCCGCTGCCGGCCGACGATCCGGCCAACAAGGGCGGGCTCTCTGGCCGCTTCTCGTACAAAGTCAACCAGGACGTGTCGATCGACTTCGGTTTTTCGCTGTTCGGCAACGCCCTGCGCTTTGACAATCCCAGTGCCTATTTCGCCTCCGACGTCTTCAATTCCTACACCCATTCGCAGACGGCGATCGCAGACGGCTTTGTGCGCCTCAACGCCGATTCGTTCGGCGGCCTTCTGCACAGCCAGCTCACCGGGTTCTCCAATGTTACCGACATGAATGTGTGGGAGACGGAGGCCTGTTACGACGGCAGTGTCACGCCTCCCTCCTACGTCGACCCATACGGACTGTTCAATTGCCGCAACGGCTACCTCGGCAAACGTTACGGTGGGGAATACCAGGGCGACCTGAAGCTCGGCGCCTTCGGCGACTTCATCTTCGGCGCGCGCGACGAGACCGAGACCGCGAGCACCTCGCAAAGTCCCAATCCGGACGACGGTTCGTTCACGCCGATCCGGGCTCGGCAGGTCACCAACTCGGTTTTCGCCGAGCACCGCCTGACGCTGTTCGACCGGCTCGATTTGACGCTTGGCGGGCGAGTCGACGCGATCGAAAATGGGCAGACGTTCGACACCTGGCGCGCGACCGCGGCCTACCACATCGACGAGACGGGAACGAAACTGCGCGCCAGTGCCGGAACCGGCGCCAAGGCGCCGACCCTCTTTCAGCGCTTCAGCCAATACGGGACGCTGGGATTGCTGCCCGAACAAAGCTTCGGCGTCGACGGCGGCGTCGAACAAAAGCTGTTCAGCGACCGGCTGACGGTGTCGGCGACCGCGTTCGCCTCCGACTACCGCAATCTGATTGAGTTCAATGACGCCTCCACATCTCCCCCGTGCACGCAGCTGCAGGCGACAGATTATACGGGCTGCTATTACAACGTAGCGCGCGCGCAGATGCGCGGCGTCGAACTCTCGGCGGAGGCGAACCTAGTCCCGAGCATCCTGCGCGCCAAGGCGACCTATACTTACGACGCCGCCCAGAATCGCGACTTCGGCAACCCGTCCGACATCGACGCGGGCCTGCAATTGTATCGCGTGCCGCGCAATTCTGGGTCGCTGTCGCTGATCTACGACGGGATCGCCAACCTCGAGATCGAGCCGCGCCTCTCGCTCGTCGGCCAGCGCATTGACATCTACTATAATCCGACCATCGGCGCGAACGGTGCGTCAGAAAATGTGAATCTGTCCGGCTACGCCAAGCTCGACGTGCTCGCCAACTACAAGGTCAACGACAATCTGGCGATGTTCGGCCGGATCGAAAACCTGACCGACGCGCGCTACGAGGAAGTGTATGACTTCGGCACGGCCGGGCGCTCCTATTATGCGGGGATTTCCTATAGCTGGTGAGGGCCAGAGGAGCGGGCGCGCACGTCTGCTTTCGCTTTTGCGCACGGCTGTCTGAGGACTGAGATGGGCTTGCCGGGAAAGCGGTCACAAACCACGCACGACGCGTTCTTTCTCCCCTGCGCAGCGGGGGAGGATGGGGAGCGTTCCTGCTCGCGGCGCTCGTCGCGCTCGCGTCTCCCGCTTTCGCCAAGCCGCAACGGGTCGTCTCGCTCAATCTGTGCGCCGACGAGCTGGCGCTCAGGCTCGCCGATCCGGGCGTCGTCAAGTCGGTGACGTGGCTGTCGCAGGACAGGCGCAACGCCAATCTCGCCCAAAAGGCCCAGGCGCTGCCGGCCAACGACGGCCATGCCGAGCAGGCGCTCGCCTTCGATCCCGACCTGGTCTTCGTCGGTCCGTTCGCCGATCCGGCTTCGGTCGCGCTGCTGAAGCGGGTCGGCGCGCCGGTCGTCGAGGTCGACCCTGCGCAGACGCTCGACGGCGTGCGGCGCGAAATCCGCCGCGTGGCGGCGGCGCTCGGCGAGCCGCAGCGCGGCGAGGCGCTGATCGCCGACATCGACGCGCGGCTGGCGCGCGTCGCAAGCGCGCCGCGCCAGCCGCCGGTCAGCGCGATCGTGCTGCAGCCGAACGGCTTCACCGTCGGTCCCGGTTCGCTGGTCGACGACGTCCTGACGCGCGCCGGCCTCGACAACCTTGCAGCCCGCCGGTTCGACATCGCCGCCGACTCCCAAGTCCCGCTCGAAGTCGTCGCGTCGCTCGCGCCGGAGGTGCTGATCCTCGACCGCAGCCAGGAGCGCGTCCCGTCGCTCGCCGAGGCCGAACTCGACCATCCGGCGATCGCCGCGCTCGAACGACAGACGACCGTCGTCTCCCTGCCGTCGCGGCTTTGGACGTGCGGCGGCCCGGAAATCGTCGAAGCGGTCGAGCGGCTCGCCGCCGCGGCGAAAGCGGCGCGAGCGCGCGGGGCGAGGCCATGAGCGCGCGCCCGGCGGGCGCCGAAGTCGCCTATGGGCCTCTGCTCGCCGCGCTCGCGGCGCTGACGCTCGGCGCTGCGCTCGTTTCCCTCGCGGTCGGCTATGCGCGGCTCGATCTTTTCGCCGCGCTCGCCGACGCGTTCGCCGGTCGGCCGACGGTCGCCGCGGTGGTGCTCGAGCAGATCCGCCTGCCGCGCGCGGCGTTGGGCGCGACGGTCGGCTTCAGCCTCGGCCTCGCCGGCGCTGCGCTGCAGGGGCTGTTGCGCAATCCGCTCGCCGATCCCGGCGTCATCGGCGTCTCCGGCGGCGCGGCGTTCGGCGCGGTCGTCGTCTTCTATTCCGGGCTCGCCGGCCTCATCGCGCTCGCCATGCCGCTCGGCGGCGTCGCCGGCGCGGTTCTCGCCGCGCTTGCGCTCTACGCGCTCGCCGGCCGCGGGGCGGGGACGATGACGCTGATCCTCGCCGGGGTGACGATCAACGCCTTCGCCGGCGCGCTGACCGCGCTGGCGCTCAATCTTTCGCCCAACCCCTACGCGGCCTACGAGATCATGTTCTGGCTGATGGGCTCGCTGGCCGATCGCAGCCTGCCACAGCTCTGGCTCGCGCTGCCGCTGTCGCTCGTCGGCTGGGCGCTATTACTGGCGAGCGCGCCGGCGCTCGACGCGCTGAGCCTCGGCGAGGACACCGCCGCCAGCCTCGGCTTCGACCTCGGCCGGTTGCGCGCCCGACTCGTCGCCGGCGTCGCGCTCTGCGTCGGCGCGGCGGTGGCGGTGACCGGCGCGATCAGCTTCGTCGGCCTGGTCGCGCCGCATCTGCTCAGGCCGTTGGTCGGCCATCGGCCTGGCCGGCTGCTGCTGGTCAGCGGCTTCGGCGGGGCGATCGTGCTGCTGGTCGCCGACATCGTCGTGCGGCTGATCCCGCTCCACCCCGAACTGAGGCTCGGCGTGGCGACGGCGCTGATCGGCGCGCCGCTGCTCTACGGCCTGATCGACCGCATGTGGGGCGAGGCGTGATGCGGATCGAAGCGCGCGGCCTCGTCGTCCGCTTTGGCCAGCGCGCCGCGCTCGCCGGGGTCGATTGCGCGCTTGCCCCGGGGGCGTTCGTCGGCCTCGTCGGCCCCAACGGCGCGGGCAAAACGACGCTGCTCAAGGTTCTCGCCGGCCTGCTGAGGGCCGACGCCGGCGAGACGCGCTACGACGGCGTCAGCGCCGCCGAGCTCGGCCGCGCCGCGCTGGCGCGCCGCGTCGCCTATCTCGCCCAGAGCGGCCTTTCGCATTGGCCGCTCAGCGTCGCGCATGTCGTCGCGCTCGGCCGCCTGCCGCATCAGCGGCCGTTCTCGCCGCCTTCCGCGGCCGACCGCGCCGCGGTCGAGGCGGCGCTCGCCGCGGCCGAGGTCGCCGAGCTGCGCGACCGGCCGATCGGCACGCTGTCGGGCGGCGAACGCGCGCGGGCGCTGCTCGCCCGCGCGCTGGCGGTCGGGGCCGATATTCTGCTGGCCGACGAGCCGGTCGCGACGCTGGATCCGTTGCACCAGCTCAGGGCGATGGCGCTGCTGCGGGCCGAAGCGCGCAAGGGGGCGGGGGTCGTCGCCGTGCTGCACGACCTGACCCTGGCGACGCGGTTCTGCGACCGACTGATTGTGCTCGCGGAAGGCCGCGTCGTCGCCGACGGGCCGCCAGCGGCGCTGACCGACGCGGTCCTGGCCGAAGCCTACGGCGTCGAGGCGCTGCGCGGCGAGCGCGACGGCGAGCCGTTCGTCGTCCCCTGGCGCGAGGCGGGACGACGCGAAGGCGCCTGATCCCGCTTGAATCTTGCCAAGCGGATCGCGAATTGCCATGGAAAGATCATGTCCCAACAGTTCGTCATCGCCGACGACCACGCGCTGTTCCGCGCCGGGCTGCGGCTTCTGCTGACCGACGCCTGCGGTCCCGCCGAGGTGAGGGAGGCGGGGAGCCTGCCCGAACTGAAGGCGCTGCTGCAGGCCGACTCGGCCGTCGACCTCGCCATCGTCGACCTGGCGATGCCGGGGATGAACGGCGCCGCCTCGATTCGCGAGTTGAGGCGCTCTTATTCACAATTGAGTTATGTGGTCATGTCTGGTTCCGAGCAGCGTCAGGACGTGCTCGACGCGCTCGCTTCCGGCGCTTCCGGCTACATCCCCAAGTCGCTCGATCCCGAGGCGATGGTCGCCGCGATCCAGCAGGTGCTGGCCGGCGGCATTTATGCGCCGACGCTGCTGCTGACCGAACCGATCGAGGCGGCCGACAGCGAGTCGACGGTCGACCCCAACGTCATGGCGATGCTGACGCCGCGCCAGTACGACGTGCTCCGCCTGCTCGGCAAAGGCCAGGCGAACAAGGAGATTGCGCGCGCGCTCGACATCTCCGAGGGCACGGTCAAGATCCATCTCGCCGCGATCTTCCGCGTGCTCGAAGTGCGCAACCGCACCGAGGCCGTGCTGAAGGCGAGCGCGCTCGACATCTGAGCCGGCGCGCCCGCCCCTCAGCGCATTCCCTTGTCCGTCAACGTGTTGAGGAAGGCGACGAGCGCGTCGACATCGCGGTCGTCAAGCCGCGGCTTTTGCCCGGGCTTGCGGTCGTAAGGGACCTCCTCGACGTTGACGTTGGCCTTGTAGGCGCTCGGCAGGTCGTTGAACTTGTCAGGCTCGCCGGTCTTCAGCGTCGGGTACCAGCGCTTCGGGTCGGTGTCGCGGGTGGCGTAGAAGGCGACCGCGTCGCGTAGCGTGGCGATGGCGCCGTTGTGGAAGTAAGGCGCCCGCACCGCGATATTGCGTAGCGTCGGGACCTTGAAGGCGCCGCACAGCGAGGCGAGCGGCACTGATTTCGGCAGCGCCGCCTCGAGACCCGGCCGCTGGCACAGGCCGAGATCGAAGGTGAGCGGGTCGGCGTTGGCGGGGATCGCCGCGTTGCGCGGCGCGCCGAGCGCGTCATAGGTGAAATCGGTCAACAGCCAGTCGGTCGGGTCCTTCGAGTCGGGCTTGCCGGCGTGGCAGGCCAGGCAATTGCCGCGTTTGGGGTCGACGAACAGCGCCAGGCCGCGCGCCTCGATCGGCGTCAGTCGCGCCTTGCCGCGCAGATAGTCGTCGAATTTGGAGGCGAAGGGGGCAAAGCGCTCGGTCGCCTCGTAGGCGAACAGCGATTGCGAAACGCGCTGAAACGCAGCCTTTGGGTCGGCGAACGCGTCCGGTCCAAAAACCGCAAGCATGATCGGGGCGTAGCTCGCCGCCTTCACCTTCTCGACGACCGCGTCGGCGGACGGGTTGTTCATCTCGGCCGGGTTCATCAGCGGTCCCGACGGCTGCTCGACCAGGTCGGCGGCGCGTCCGTCCCAGAACTGTCCGCCACGCGCCTCGAGCTTGTCCTCGCCTTCGTCCTCGTCCTTGGCGAAGCCGAACGCCGGAGAGTAGGCCATGTACATGATCGTTGGCGTCTTGCGATTGCCGAACTGGCCGGGCCGGCTGCCCAGCGCGACGGCGGCGATCGGCGAGCGGTTATTGCCCTGGAACGCGCGCTTGGGGTCATGGCACGACGAGCAGGCCTGGCCCTTCGGCTCGGAGAGGTTCGTGTCCTCGAACAGCCGCTTGCCGAGCAATTGCAGATCGGAAAGCGCGCGCTCGTCCTCGGCGCGCGGAAAGGCCGAGGGCGGGCTGGTCAGGGTCGGGGTCTGGGAAGCGGCGGGAAGGGTAAGAAAAATGGCGAACAAAGTCGCCGGCGCGAACGCGCGTCGGATTGGCATCGTCGTCTCCGGGCTGGCGGGGTCAAGGCCCGCTGTCCTGCCGTCCTGGCTACCGACGACGTTCGCCCGCGGCAACAAAAAACGTATTCATTTGAATAATTTGAAACTAGGTCTTGATTTGAATAGTTTGAAACTGACGCGCCAAATTCATGGACCGCAAGCGCGTTTGCGTTGTGCGCCTCAGCGCCCCAGCGCGTCGATCAGGGTCGAGCGCAGGGCGCGCGGATCGACCGGCTTGGTCAGCCAGGGCAACCCGGAGCCGCGCAGCGCGGCGACCGCCAAAGGGTCAGTCGAGCCGCTGATCATGACGACCGGCGACGCGACGCCGCGCGCGCGCAACGCCTCGACGAATTCCAGCCCGGTGGCGCAGTCGCCGAGATCGTAGTCGACGATCAGCGCCTCGGGCGAAGCCGATTCGATCGCCGCCCGCGCCGCCGGGATCGAGGTCGCAGCGGCGACCAGCGCGCCATGGTCGGCGAACTCCTGCTTCATCGCCGCCGCGCTCAGCGGGTCGTCGTCGATCACCAGGATGCGCCGTCCGGCCAGCGAAGCGCCGGGGGCGTCGACCCGCCGTTCGGCGCGCGGGGCCTGGGCGGCTTCGCGCAGCCACAGCGTGAAGACGCTGCCTTTGCCCGGCCGCGAGCGCAGTTCGACCGCGCCGCCCATCAGCGCCGCCAGGCGCTGGACGATCGACAGGCCGAGGCCGATGCCCTCGTTGGGGCCGTTCGGAGTCGTCTTGTCGCGGTGAAACTCCTCGAAAACGCGCGCCTGCCGGTCGGAGGCGACGCCGACGCCGGTGTCGGCGACCGTGACGCCGATCCGGCCGCGCCCGCGCCGGCAGCCGACCAGCACGCCGCCGCCGCGGGTGAATTTGAAGGCGTTGGCGATCAGGTTGCGCATCGCCGTTTCGACCAGGGTGCGGTCGCCGATGACCATGGCCGCGGTCGGGACGACGCGGAAGTCGAGGCCGCGGTCGCGCGCCACCGCGCTGAAGCCCGGCGCGAGCGCGGCGAACAGGTCGCCGAGCGCGAGCGGCGCCAGCGATGGCTTGATCAGGCCGGCGTCGAGTTTGGAGATGTCGAGAAGGGTGTCGATCATCGCCCGCAGCGACCGCAGCGAATTATCGAGATTGCCGACCAGCTCTCCGCTTTCGCCTCCGCCCAGCCGCCGCGACAGGGCGCTGACGAACAGGGTCATGGCGTGCAGCGGCTGGCGCAAATCGTGGCTCGCGGCGGCGAGGAAGCGCGACTTGGAGCGGATCGCCTCCATCGCTTCGTCGCGCGCCGCCTGCATCTGCGCCTCGAAGGCGCGTTCGCGGGTGATGTCGAGCAGCAGCACGAAGCAGCCCAGCACCCGCCCGGTCTGGTCGCAGTCGGGATAGGCGAAGCCGCGCACGACATTGACCATGCCGCCGGCGAAATCGACTCCGGCCTCGAACTCGGCGTGGGCCCCGGCGAGCGCACGCTCGACGCCCGGCCTGGCGGCGACGCCGAAGCCGCGGTCCGCCTCGCCGAGTTTGCGATTGAGGAAGGCGGAGGGGCGCGCGCCGGTCCAAGCCTCGATCGTCGCGTTGACGAAATGGCAAACCAGATCGGTATCGTAATAGGCAACAATACCCGGTAGGCCGTCGGCCATCAGGTTGAGCATCTGCGCGTCGCAGAGGAAGCGCGTCGTGCGCTCCATGCCGAGGCAATGGAAGGGAAGCTGGGGTTTGTTCATCGGCGGAGACAACCCGCTGGATTTCCACTTGAAACGTCTTATCTGCGTGGCGGCCCCGAGATTGACAAGGGCCCGGGACGGTATACGCCTTTCGGCATAGATCACCGTTAGGGCGTCTGGGGAATGGCGCCGCGCCTTGATTTGGGTCAAACGTCAGCCCGCAAAAAATCAAGCATGGCGGAGTCAAACAATGAACGTCGCAGTCCGTCCTAGAGTTCAGGCCCTGCATGCGGCAGGGGAATTGCTCAATCTGGCCGACGTGACGACCTCGTGCTTCCCTTACAGTGAAGCGGTGATCGTCAGCTACGCGCCTGGGCAGGAGGTGGTCGGGGAGGGCGATCCGACCGACAATTACTTTCTCGTCGTCCGCGGCGTCTTCCGCGCCGTGAAGGTCACCCGCGACGGCCGCCGCCAGATCTTCGCTTTCTACATGCCGGGCGACATGTGCGGCCTCGAGCCCGACGACGCCCACGGCCTGACGATCGAGGCGGTCAGCGCCGGCACCGTCGCGGCGCTGTCGCGGCAGGCGTGCCGGGCGCGGATGCTGCGCGATCCGCAATTCAACAACTCCGTTTTCGACAACATCACGCGCGCGCTCTCCCGCGCCGTCGACCACATGACGATGGTCGGCCGCAGCTCTGCGGAAGAGCGGCTCGCCTGGTTCCTGTGGATGCTGAGCGGCCGCGCGCGCGGTCGCCGCGCCGCTTCGGTCGAGCTCGCCATGCAGCGCCAGGACATCGCCGACTATCTCGGCCTGACGATCGAGACGGTGAGCCGCACCTTCACCCATCTGAAGGTGCAAGGCCTCGTCGCGTTGCCGACGACCCGCCGGGTCGAGATCCTTCGGCCCGATCTGCTCGAGCGGCTCGCCGCCGCCGATCGCGACGCGCCGATCCGCGCCGCCCGCGCCGTCGGCTGACGACGCGCTGCGCGCCGCCGTTCACGGCGGCGCGGCGGCGACCCCCTTAAAAACCGGACTTTTCGCGCCGCGTTCGCCGATCAATTGGCGAACAGCATCGGCGTGCGCGCCAGCGCCAGCGAGCCGCGCGTCGTGTCGCCGAGAATCCATTCGGTCGCGCGCAGGTGGCCGTAGCCGCCGAGCACCAGCAGCGAGGCGCCGAAATGATCGGCTTCCTCGGCGAGAGTCGTCGCGACGTCGCGGCCGCGGCTGTGGGCGCGGCGCGACTCGACAGCAATCTCGTGTCGCCCGAGATGACGCGCGATCTCTGCGGTCGGGTCGAGCGCGCCGCTGTCGGCGGAGTCTTCGGGGTCGACCGCGACGAAGCGCGTCAGCCGGGTCTGGCGCAGAATCGGCAGCGCCTCGTGCACCGCGCGGCTCGCCTCGCGGCTGCCGTCCCAGGCGACGAGCGCGCGCTGCGGCAGTCCCCGGAAGGCGTAGGCTGCGGGAACGACCAGCAACGGCCGGCCGGATTCGAACAGGCAACTGACGAAGACCGCGCGCTCGAGATCGGAGCCGCCGTCGCGCGACCAGCCGAGCACCGTCAGGTCGGCGCAGCGTGCATGGCGTGCGCAGATCTGTCCGGCCTCCTGCTCGAACGAGTCGACCCGCTTCAGCTCGTTGCGCGACGCCAGCTTGCCGTAGATCGCCTTGATCCGACGCTCGGATTGCTCGGCCTCTTCGCTCGCCTGCCGCTGCGCGTGGATCCAGGCTTCGGGCACCCGGGCGCTCGCCGCCGACATCGGGTAGAACGGCACCAGACCGAACATCAGCCCGGTGAGATGGCCGCCGAAAGCCGAGCAGAGCATGTCGGCGTAGACCAGTGCGTGCACAGAAGCGTCGTTCTCGTCCTGCGACACAAGCACGTCGCGGTAGCCGAGAATCGCGCAATCTTTAGCAATCGTCGTTTCCGTGGCCGCCATGGCCAGGCTGCTCCTCGGGATCCCCGCGCCGCGCGCGACGACGAAGACCGCGCGCCGTTTCATTATTCGGACGACACGCTAGGCGCGCGCAGCCGATCGCCGTTGACATAGGTCAAGCCGTCAATTCGTCGCAGGCGCCGAACGCGGAAATCTGTGGAGCCGGACGCGACGCGGCCAATTCACCCTGCGACACACCGTCACAGGACGAAGCTTGCAACGCGACGGTCAGACGCGCATCGCCAGCGGAATATCCTGCAATTCTGCATATGTTGCCGCGGACCGCGAGCGGTCGCCGCAGCGCGTCTCGTTCTCCTGTCGGGGTAGACGCCTGCGGGCGTCAAAGCTAAAGCGCGATTGCAGCGACGGCGGACGACTCCGGCTGCGAGCTTGACCTGAATCAAGACGGGCGAACGACCTTCGCCGAGTCTCGGACGGGTGTACGCATTAGGGGCAGGGGGTTTCACATGCAGGCGGTCACGACGAGGAAGTCGATGCGCGGCGGCGAAGTCGGGCTGACAGCGGTCTTGGCTGTCCTTGGCTTGGCGTGCCTTTACGCAGCCGCAAAGACCATCGAGCCGGCCTACGCGTTCCACATGGCGCTCGGCGTCGTCGCCTCCGCGGCGGCTATTTTCGCCATCTTCCAGCGCTACTCGACGCGACCGACGGAGACGCCGCTCGAGATCGACGGCAAGCCCAACTACAACTTCGGACCCGTCAAATTCTGCTCCCTGGCGGCGCTGTTCTGGGGCGTGGCGGGCATGGCGGTGGGCATCTACATCGCCTTCGAGCTCGCCTATCCGTGGCTCAATATCGCGCCGTGGTTCAACTTCGGCCGGCTGCGGCCGCTGCACACCTCGGCAGTGATCTTCGCCTTCGGCGGCAACGTCCTGCTCGCCACCTCGTTCTACGTCGTGCAACGCACCAGCCGCGCCCGCCTCGCCGGCGACCTCGCGCCGTGGTTCGTCGTGCTCGGCTACAACATGTTCATCGTGCTCGCCGGGACGGGCTACCTGCTCGGCGTCACCGACGGCAAGGAATACGCCGAGCCGGAGTGGTACGTCGACCTGTGGCTGACCATCGTCTGGGTCACCTATCTGCTGGTGTTCCTCGGCACGCTGATGCGCCGCAAGGAGCCGCACATCTACGTCGCCAACTGGTTCTATCTGGCGTTCATTCTGACGATCGCGATGCTGCATCTCGGCAACAACGCGGCGATCCCGATCTCGCCGTTCTCGTCGAAGTCGGTGATCCTGTGGGGCGGCGTTCAGGACGCGATGTTCCAATGGTGGTACGGCCACAACGCGGTCGGCTTCTTCCTCACCGCCGGTTTCCTCGGCATCATGTACTACTTCGTGCCGAAGCGGGCCGAGCGGCCGATCTATTCGTACCGCCTGTCGATCATCCATTTCTGGGCGCTGATCTTCCTCTACATTTGGGCCGGCCCGCATCATCTGCACTACACGGCTCTGCCGGATTGGGCGCAGACGCTCGGCATGACCTTCTCGATCATGCTGTGGATGCCCTCGTGGGGCGGCATGATCAACGGCCTGCTGACGCTGTCGGGCGCCTGGGACAAGCTGCGCACCGATCCGGTGCTGCGCATGCTGGTCGTGTCGGTCGCTTTCTACGGCATGTCGACCTTCGAGGGCCCGGTCATGTCGATCAAGACGGTCAACTCGCTGTCGCACTACACCGACTGGACGATCGGCCACGTGCACTCGGGCGCGCTCGGCTGGGTCGCCTACGTGTCGTTCGGCGCCCTCTACTGCCTGGTTCCCTGGCTGTGGAACAAGCGCGAGCTCTATTCGCTGCGCCTGGTCAACTGGCACTTCTGGATCTCGACGCTCGGCATCGTGCTCTACATCACCTCGATGTGGGTGTCGGGCATCCTGCAGGGCCTGATGTGGCGCTCCTACACGCCGCAGGGCTACCTCGAGTATTCGTTCATCGAAACCGTCGCGGCGATGCATCCGTTCTACGTCATCCGCGCGCTCGGAGGAGTGCTGTTCATCACCGGCTACCTGCTGATGGTCTACAACGTCTGGATGACGATCCGCTCGGGCGAGGCCGCCGAGGCCAATGCCCAACCCACCCTCCAGCCCGCCGAATGAGGAGCTGAACGATGAGCAGCGGGACCCCAACTCCCACCAGCGCGGGCCTCTTCGCCAAGCACCACATCTTGGAGAAGAATCCGATCCTGCTGGTGATCGCAATCCTGATCGTCGTGGCGATCGGCGGCATCGTCCAGATCGTGCCCCTGTTCTACCTGCAGAGCACGGTCGAGAAGGTCGAAGGCATTCGGCCCTACACGCCGCTCGAGCTCGCCGGCCGCAACATCTATGTGCGCGAGGGCTGCTACCTCTGCC
>PLRT01000006.1 GCA_003164915.1 Hyphomicrobiales bacterium
ATGGCGCGAAATTGTTGTGCGGCTTCCGGGGCATGGAGATCAAAATCGGTCAGCCCGATCATGTCGCTTGTCGTCGCACGGCCGCTGTCGGTGGCCAGCGCCTTGTTTACGACGACAAAGCGGCTCTCGGCGTCCTTGATCCAAAGGTAATCAGGCACCCAGTCTATGAGAGTTTGCTGCTGCAGCCGCTGGTTCGCCGAAGCGCGGGCGGCGCCAAGTTCAGTGATGTCCTCATGGGTTGAGACCCAGTCGCCGTTGGGCAGCGGCTGGTGGCGGACTTGAATCGTCCGCCCGTCTCGCAGCGGGGCGGTCGAAAACATGCCTGGTTTTGCAGCGTTGTTCGATGCGACAAACGAGAGATAGGCGTCGGCGTTAGCCGTCGCACAAGTTCCGGCGGCGACGCGAAGCTCTACGATCTCACGCAACGTCGTCCCCGGTCGCACTTGTTCGGGGGCGAGCCGATAGATCTCGGCGTAGCGGCGATTGCTCAGGACTACGCGATCCTCGGGATCAAATACGCAAAAGCCCTGCGCAATGCCATTAAAGGCGGTCAGATAGCGCTGCGTCTGCGCCTGCAACCGAGCGATCTCGGCCTGAAGTTCGCGCTCGACGCCTTCAAACGAAATGGTCGCTAGCTTCGCGAGCGTATTCAAGCCATTGGCATTGGGCGTTCTTGCCGCTCGCGTGACACGAATTGCCCGCAATGGCTGTCTCTCCGCTTCGGCATCCATGGCATCTCACTTTGATCGCGAGTGTTCGAAGAATTCAGTCACGTTAATCTTCGCGCACCGATACCCCGTGAGCCGGTGGAGATCCGGCAATCCTTCAATTATGGTCGGGCACGCTCGACTACATAGCGCATGTCGAGCACCAGCCCTACGCCGCCGCTGCCTAGCAGCGCACACCCTGTCACGCCTCGGATTCCGCATAGATATCCGAGCAAAGGACGGATCATCACCGTCTGCTGACCGATCAGTTCGTCGACGGAAAGGGCGACACGTCGTTTCGACTTGCCGGCGACCACGAAGAGATACTTCTGTTCGCCATCCCCATCGGTACCGGCGTTCGCGGTCTCCGCCGTGACAGGGGCCATAGCGAACGGATCGGCATCGCCGGCGCCATCGGCGTGGTCGCTCTTCATCAGAAACTGTACCGGCAGTACGTCGTCCTGCGCCAGTTTCAGCATGTAGCGCCTTTCCTCCGCGGAAATGCGCATGAGATCGCTGGCGACCGAGTGAACGATGCGCTGAATTGAATCGATCGGCACGATGTACATGACCTCACCGACACGGACCACCATGCCATCAAGCATTGCCATTTCCACCGGCACAGAGGCGACGAATCGCAACCCACCTGAAAGCAAATTGGCAACATGCAGTTCGCCGCCGTGCGCATGCAACTCCGCCTGGATCTCTGCGAGGTTCGCTCCCCCCGAGCTGGTGTCATCGTTGCTCACCGGGCCGTAGCCTTCGCGCAGGATGAGGTCGAGAGAGTGACCGTCGTCTGGCCATCCCAATTGCGCGGTGCGTCGAGCGACAAGAGAGGGATCGATCCCCGCTCCGTCGTCGTCAATGGTCACGACGACCCGATCGTCCTGCTTTGCCAGGGTGACAGTTAGCTGACCGCGTTCGGGCTTGCCAACCGCAAGACGGCGTTCAGGCGTTTCCAGACTTTGCTCGACGGAGAAAGCGATAAGCGCGCGCAACGGGGCTTTGAGAGTCTCGAGCGTGCTGTAGTCGAGCTGCGTTTCGTCCCCGCTGATCGTGACGATGACCTGCCGACCTGAATTGCGGGCGAGGACCTCGCCGTGCGCCGCCAGCGGTCTCAGCAGTAGCGTCGCCGATCGATTCCGCGCGACGACCGCCTCTTCCTGTAAGCGATTGAGCAGACTGTTGACTTGCGATTCGACCTCTACAAGCCTTTCGACCTTCTCCTGCAATCCCGCCAAATACTGGTAGACTGGCTCACGGGCGAAGTTCCAATCGCCGCGTGCGTTCCGGACTTCGCGCTCGACCGAGCTGACCAAATCATCTTCGGCAAGCTCGGCAAGCGTATGGCGTACGACTGCCTGGCCGGTGACGATCGCGCCGATTGATTCCAGCATGGTCGTCGACATCGTCTCTCGTTCGAGTGGATCCGAGGTCTCGACACTCTCCGCCTCTTTGCTTTCCGCGGCCGAAACGATGGTTCCGCTCCGCCCCTTCGCATTCTGGTCCGTAACGGCCATCTCGAAATTGAGACACTTTCTGTCTGCGCCGGATTCGGCGGCGTCGACAGCGTCGTCGCGCGCCAAACGTTCGTCGGCGCCCAAGGTTGCCGCTAGGGCGGGCTCAATTTCATCCAAGACACTGGGGACCGAATCAACTGCTGCCCTCGACACTGGCGCCTCAGCCGAGATTCCCCCCTTCATCCCCGTTTCTTGGGGTCCAAAGTCGCGCTGAAGCATCAGGGTGAGGCGCTCGATCGTGGTCTGGACCTGCTCGACAGACGGGGCATTCAGCGCCAAGAACGCCGCCAGCACATCGCGCCATTCCCGCATGCCGATCTGGTCGGCGGCGAAGTGCAGTTGCTCGACCTCCTTCGCAAGCGCGCCTTCCGCCGGAACCCGATTAAGTGCGAATTCCTCCATGGCTAGTCGCATCTCGCGCACCACCTTGTTCGCCATAGCGGAGAACATGTCGCGGTACATTGGGTCTTCAGAAAGCGCTGATTTCGAAACGGGTTCGAAGATAATGGCCTCGGGCGCTGACGGCGCCACGGCATCCGTTCCTTCAAGCTTTTTGCTCGCGCACAAGGCTGCCGCCTGTTCCGCCTTGCATCGATTGAACTTGGCGCGCATTCGGTCAGCCAGGTCCGAAGTCGGTTCTTCGTCGGAATCGCGACGCGACGCCAAAGCCCCCTCCATCATCCCGCGAAGCGCGTCAACGGTCTCGAGGAGAAGCGACAGCATTTGCGGATCGAGCGGCACACCGTCATCACGCACGAGTCCGATCAGGTCTTCAGCAAGATGCGCCCGCGATTCGATGACTCCCAGTCCCAAAACTCGGCAATTGCCTTTGAAGGTGTGCATGGCCCGGAACAGCGCCGCGATGTCCGCCTGATCGGTTGGATTCTCCCGCACGAAGAGGAGATTCTCTTCGACCGTGTCGAGCGATTGACCACCGTCGTCGGCGTAGAGTTGCCAGATTTCATCAATCTCTTCGGACATGTTTCACCTTGCTCGGACGGCCGTTGTCTCTGGTATTTCCTGTGCTTCCCCCCGGCTCAAGATGACCGGTTCAAGCGGCGTTCCCGGTTGGAACCCTATGCCGCGACGAGCCTCCTCATGACATGAGCGAGTTCGCTGCCGCGTTTTTCGGCCAAGTCGTAAGACACGGCGCCCGATGGCTTCACCACAATGGCGTCGGCGCCCAATGCATGAGCCTTGGCGGCGTAAGGCGATCCGGACACTGCAACAGACGACAGAATGCAGATTTTCGCTCTCGTCTTCAGTTTGGCGTGCCGAAGGAATTCCAAGCCATTCATTTCCGGCATTTCGATATCCAACAATATCAAAGCCAGATCCGAGTGCTTCTGTAACTCCACCAGCGCCAGTCGTCCGTTTGCCGCATTCGCAGCGACTTCGAATCCGGGAATCTTTTCGACAATGCCCTTGATGACGAGGCGCATCATCGCTGAGTCGTCGACAATCATCACCTTGGACGACATTTGACGCCCTCCTATCGGTTCCAGGGGGAATGAACTGCCTCCCGGGCGACTACTCCCGGGAGGCAAGACAAAAATAGCGGATTAGAAGTTGCCGTAACCACGCTTGTCATGATCAAGCGGCAACACTGTCTGCGGAGACTTGCGAGCGGAACCGCTGGCTTTGGCTGGCGTCGGTGCTGGCGACTTGTGCGGCGACGCCAACATCGCCTTCAACTGAACCAGCATATCGTTGGTCAGCCCTTCCAGACCGGCGATCTGGCCAGCGTTTGATTTGCGTTCGCGAAGCTTGAACCGGCGAACCTCGTCGCGCATGCTGCCGGCCAGTCCCGCCAATTCCGACGACGCCGAAGCCAGCTCTTCGGATTGCTGGCTGCCCTCTTGAGCCGCCTTGGCCACCTGGTTCATCGCCACATTGATTTGGCCGACACCGCGGGACTGTTCCGCGCTGGCGGTGGCGATCTCGCCGACAAGATCCTTCACTTTGACGACGTTTGTGACGATCTGATTGAGAGCCTCGCTGGTCTCCTTCGCAATGACGACGCCGTCGGAGACCTGCTTGACCGAGTTCTCAATCAGCTCAGCGGTCTCTCGCGCCGCTTTGGCGCTGCGGCCGGCGAGATTGCGCACCTCTTGAGCCACCACGGCGAAGCCGCGCCCGTGCTGGCCGGCGCGCGCGGCCTCGACTGCCGCATTGAGCGCCAACAGGTTGGTCTGGAAGGCGATTTCATCAATGACCTTGATGATTTTGGCGATGTTGCGTGCCGTGGCGTTGATCTCACTCATCGCCTTGGTCATCGCGTCCATCTTGGCCTGCCCGTCGTCCGCCGCCTTCGACGTGCTCATCACCAACTGGTTGGCTGTATTGGCGCCGTCAGTGTTGGCCTTCACCTGGCTGTCGGTTTGCTCCAGGCTGGAAGTCACCTCTTCCACCGATGCAGACTGCTCCTCCGACGTCGACGCCATGTTCTGCGAGGCGGCGTTCAACTGCTCAGCAGACTGCCCAACCTGCTCGACCGCGTCGACGATCTGATAGAAGGTGTTGTTGAGGCCGACAAAGGCGTTCTCGAACGAATCGATGATCTTTCGATAGTCGCCCTGGTACTTGCTCGAGTCAGTCGGCACGTTGATAAAACCGTCGACAATCGCCTGGGCCAATTGACCGGCATCGGCGATCAAGGTGTTTACGGCGC